>DATJYL010000061.1 GCA_035499655.1 Pirellulales bacterium | reverse complement strand
GTGCTCGTCCAAATCGTAAATGGCTTGGGCCGTCGATTCCGGCAAGAGCAGCATGCGGGCAATTTCGGCGCCGCGCTGGCAGCGTATTTCGGCAATTTTCTGCCCACCTTTGACGCCCAGCCGCGCAATCGCCGCGATTTTTAACAGCTTGTCGACCGTGTTGCCTTCGGGTGCGCAATGCTTCCAACAGTGCTTTAGGCATTGACCAGGTTTGGTCCAATCGATCATGCGGCCGGAGCGTTTTACCAACTGATCGTCGGCGCCAAATAAATAGGCCATTTTGGCGGCATTGCTGGAGCAACCTAAGTCTTTCAGCAACAGCGCATAAAACAATGCCGAACCATCCACGGCGGAAAGCTGCAACACGTCGGCCAACCGCATGCCGATCAGCGCCGTGCGCATGCAATGCCCTTGAGGATGTCCTTGCGTAATATCCAGGGCCACGGACAGTGCGCTGATAATCTCGGAAAAACGTATCTTCTCGCCGACAATTAATCGTTCGCTTCCCGCTTCGCCGCCGGATAAATCATGGTCAAAGACAACAGCTTCGGCGGTGTTCGACATGGCGATTTTCTCCGGTTTCAGTTCGCAAGAAATTTGAGCGGATGCCAAAGCGGCGCGTCACTCAAAGTATAGGTTACCCCGCGAGAGGCCCCAGAAAGCTCGATCTATGGTTGAGGAAGGGTCTTGTTATTCCTATACTTGTGGCATTCGGTTGGACGAGCGCGGTTTTCCCGCTTTGGCGTCGGCCTGGCCCGAGTTTTTATTGACATCGGTTTCTGGCACCCCCCGCGAGAATTATGAACGTTTCGTCGCCTGCGTGAAAGGCTTTTATCATCATGAATGCGTTCATGCTGCGACCTCGTTACTTCGTCTGGTCAACCGTCGCTCTGTTTGCCTTGCTATTTTGCGCGTGCACCCAGCAACAACCGCCCGGCGCAACCAAGGAGCCGCTCATTGTGTCGGCGGCCGCCAGCACCAAGGAAATCATGGAAGCCGTGGCCACACAATTTCAATCCGAAACGGGCACCGAGGTGAAAGTCAACGTGGGGCCCTCCAGCGGTTTGGCGGCACAGATCGAAGCCGGCGCCCCGGCCGATTTATTCCTCTCCGCCAACCAGCAATGGGCCGACGAGGTGCTGAAAGCCGGCTATGCTGACGCCATGACCCGGCTGCTGACCAATCAGTTGGTCCTTGTCGTGCCCAACGCAAACCTAGCCGGCGTAAAGCAACCGCAAGATTTGCTGTCGGCTAAAGTGAAAAAAATTGCATTGGCGGGCGAAAAAGTACCCGCCGGCATCTATGCCGATCAGGCTCTGACCAAACTCGATCTGCTCAAGCCGCTGACCGACATGGGAAAAATTGTCCGCGGCCAGGACGTGCGCACCGCGCTAACTTACGTGGAGCGCGGCGAGGCAGAAGCCGGCATTGTCTATTCGACCGACGTGTCTATCGCTCCGGCAGTAACACAGGTTTACCAATTTGACCCCAAGCTGCACGACGAAATTGTTTACATGCTGGTCTTGTTAAAGCATGGCAGCCAGAACCCGGCCGCAAAACAGTTGTTCGAATTCCTGCAATCGCCAAAGGCCGACGCCGTTTATACTAAGTTTGGCTTTTCTCGATTGCCCGATAGTCGCTCCGCACCCTAATTTTAAATTTTGAAGGGGACTGACGTTTGTTCTTAACCCTTGCGGAATGGCAAGCTGTTCGTCTGACGCTGCTGGTCGCCATCGTGGCGGTGCTCGCCAGTTTGCCGCTGGCTGTGGCGCTGGGCTGGCTGTTGGCCAAGCGTAATTTTCCCGGAAAATTTCTGGTCGATACCATCATCAATTTGCCCCTTGTGTTGCCTCCCGTGGTGACCGGTTATTTATTGCTCGTTACGTTTGGTCGGCAAGGTTACATTGGCTCGTTTTTGGAACGGGCCTTCGACGTGCGCTACGTGTTCGATTGGAAAGGGGCCGCGCTGGCTTCCGCAGTTGTCGCTTTTCCCTTGTTCGTGCGGCCCATTCGTCTGGCCTTCTCGGCCATTGACGATCGGCTGGTTCAGGCGGCCCGCACCTTGGGCGCCCGGCCACTCGATGCTTTTTGGTCCATTTTGCTCCCCTTGGCGCGACCGGGAATTCTTAGCGGCAGCTTGCTCGCCTTCGCCCGCAGCATGGGCGAGTTCGGCGCCACTATTATGATTGCCGGCAACATCCCCGGAGAAACGCGCACCATGTCGCTGTTGATTTACACGCAGCTCGATACGCCTGGCGGGATGGAACAATCGGTCCGTTTAGTCGTGGCCTCGATTGTGATTGCCGCAGTCGCGCTGGCGGCCGGCGAATTGCTAGAGCGCTACGGTCGGAGGCGTTTGCAAGGGCCAGAGTTTCAAAAAGCTGCTGCATAACCGCCATGAGCGTGCTCCGTTTCGATTGCCGTTTTACATATCCTGCCGGATTCCATTTAAATTTTACCTTTGCGGCCGAAGGGGGCGTGACGGCGCTCGTGGGTCCATCGGGCAGCGGCAAAACCACCGTGCTGCATTTAATTGCCGGATTGCTTACGCCGCAGGCGGGCACAATTTCGCTGCGCTGCAAGGTTCTGTTCGATTCCAAACAGTGCGTGAACCTCCGTCCGGAACAGCGCGGCGTGGGTTACGTGTTCCAAGATTATCAACTGTTTCCCCACTTGAACGTGGAACAGAACTTGCGCTATGGCCAGCGGCGCACGCGGAAAACTGGCGTCGATTTCGACAAAATCGTCAGCATCTTGGAACTAGCCGATTTTTTGCGCCGGCCGCCCCATTCGCTGAGCGGCGGGCAAAAACAGCGTGTGGCCGTGGGCCGAGCGTTGCTCCGCAGTCCCCAACTCTTGCTGTTGGACGAGCCGCTCAGCGCGCTCGATCCCAGCTTGCGGGCTGCGGTGGCCGATCACCTGGTCAAAGCCATCGAGGAATTTCACATCCCCACGCTGCTGGTCAGCCACGACCGCGAAAGCATCGATTGGCTGGCCCACACGACCATTTCGCTGAACCAGACGAATTCAGGGGCCTGAAAGCAAGTGGCCCGTCGGAGAACGCAGCGCGGCCTGAAAATTCGGTTTAAGCGGAAGCGTAATCCGCCGTTGTAGGAGGGGAATCCTTTCCCCGACAGCCCGCCAACATATACTTCCATCGGCTTTTGCCCAAAAACTCCATTGCATACATAAATGCTAGTGACACCAACGTCAGACCGCTTCCAGATTTAGTGGCTTGACATGATTTCTCGGGCAAAGCCACTTCCATCGGCGAAAGGATTCGCCTCCTACAAACTTTAATTGGGCTCTACTTACGGCGGCGGCACAGGCAGGCACCGATCAACAAGCCAACTCCGGCAGCAATGCCGAGTGCGGCTTTGGGATTCTGCTTAACCTTCAGCTTGGCCGATTTTCGCAGTGCGCGAACTTGCTTGCGGCCCTTGGTAATGTAATCGGCGGCGGACTCCTTCAGTTCGGCCGCACGCCGCTTCATCGATTGCGTGGCATCAGAGCTCAATTCCCGAACTGTAGTCAGCAGGTTGCTTTCGGTTTCCATGGCATATCCTTTTCCATTCCCATTGCGGTGGGCGTGATTGGAATACTTGGTCGATTTGCCGTCTTTACGTTCTTTCATGGTCGTGCGAAACATAATTTATCTCCCTGCGATGGATATTTCCAGATTCTCTTCGCGCCGGACCGCAAATTTCTAACTCGCCGCTGAAACTGTCAGTAGCCCGATCCGGACATTCATAAAAGTGTAGGTTACCCCAGCGCCCTGGTTGCCCCTGCGGAAATGCGCAAAAAGTGCTTGTTTTCCGCTCTGTTCTTGGGGTGGTGTTTCAGCCGAGCGACGGAGGTCACGCCCAAAATTGGGTGGTTCACTCCCTGAATCCGGTTTAAGCCCAGGCGACGAATTGGGGCGCGGTTCGCGATGCAGACACCATCACGGCCGCCCGCCGCCCATCCGTAAAATACACATCGCCGGTCAAATTCAAACGCGGCGATTGCCGGCCGCAAGCTCCCACGCCGTCCAGGTAGCCCGCTTTCTCCAACCGTTCCGCCTGCAGCAAATCTTCCACCACGTAATCGCGCGCCTCGTCCACATCGGGATCGATGCGGTGCGTGGTCAAATTCCACGTTCGCCACGTAAAGCGCACGCCGATGTCGCGGCTCACCTGGCCAATCCACACCGGTACGCCTTCAAAGCGCAGCGTCGTGGCCCACAACCGTAAATGCAGCCGTTCGTTAATCGATCGCCGCACACGTTGCAGGGCAAAATCTTGGCTGCGGCCAAACAAATACAACGGGCTGACCGGCGAGTAGCGATATTCCGAACCCATAAAAAACGCCCGGAAGGTTTTCCAGCACGTCGCCATCGTAATAGTTTCGGTTTCGTCCCACCGGGCCGCAAAGGCGCTAATGATGGTGGGGAATTCCCCGGCGACAACCAGATTGACCGGATCGCCGTGGCGCGAGCCGGCCGCGTTCGTGGTCGTGGGCGGCATTTGAGAAATTCGTTCCACCAGCATCGGAATGGTGCACTCGACAATTTGATCCGCCGCGTAGCGATTTTCAAAATCGTGCCGCAAATAATCCACGTGCAACCCAGGGACAGGCACGGTAAACGTGAATTCCTTCACTTCCTCGTGGCTCATGAATCGCAAATGCACGATTTTGCTTCCCGCATCCAGCGACGTGAAGACGAAGCCTTCGGCCGTGCATTCCGTACCGATGGGCCGGAGATGAAATGCATGTTCCTCGAAAAAAGCTTCCATCCGGCGGTTGGCCCGGCGCGCGGCAATCAACTTGATGGGCAATAAAATTAGCAGCGGCAACATCAACAGCGGCAGGAAAATCCACGCGAAAAACCCGAATTCCAAAATTCTGCGGCCGGACACAAAACGATTGATCGCCGCCGCCTCGTACGGCGAAAAATAGTTCGGATCCAGACCGAGCAAATTCAGCCGATATGCACGTGGGCTGCGGTTTACAATTCGCAGCCACACCGGTTGAATGCCGCGCCGGGCCAGCGACACGCCAAAAAACTGCTTGCTCTCCGCGCCATCCAGCACAGCCACGCTGGCTTCCAAGCCATCGGCCGATTGCGTTTGTGCCCGCTGGAGAAATTGCCGCGCCGTTGCGTCCGGATGGTAAGGCACGGTGAGCCAGCGCAGCAGAGGAATGCGATCAAGGGCCATGATTGTGGTTGTGCTACGTTAATTTCGCGCTGCCAGTTCCAGTCGATTTTGCGTTGCCAGATTCGCCAGCTTTCTCACTGCCAGCTTCGGCCGATCTCACGCTGCCGGCCTCCGCCACGCCCAAAATCTGCGTTGCGTCGAACATTTGCGTCGTGGTGTCCGGCTGCGTCGTCGCCGGCGCACGCGGATAGCAGGCTTCCCACCATGCGCGGGCGTCGGCTTGGGTCCAAGCGGCCACCGCCGAGCACGCGGCAAGCAGATCGACCATAACCGCTGCCGATGCCGGCCGATCGCCGGGTTGTTTCGCCAGACACTTCAGCAGCAACGCCTCCAGTTCCGCCGACACCGGCTTGCCCAACCGTTTGGATGGCGCGTCGGGCGTCATCATCACGTGCTTTTGCAAGATTTGCATCACGTTGTCGGCGTCGAACACCGGTGTGCCGGTCAGCAGAAAATAACCGACCGCGCCGACCGCGTACAAATCGCTGCGGGCGTCCATTTGACTGTTTTGAATTGCCTCCGGTGGCATGTACAGCGGCGTTCCGGTCATCGTGCCCGTCGCGGTCAGTGACGCATCTTTACGGCTATCGAGCGCTTTCACCAGTCCGAAATCGAGCAGCTTCACGAAATCGTACATGCCGCCTCGTTCGGTCAGAATGATGTTGGCCGGCTTAATGTCGCGGTGAATCAACCCCGTGCTGTGAGCTTCGGCCAGCGAGCCGCACACTTGCTGCAAAATGTGGATCACCCGGCCCTCGGGCTGGGCTCCGTGCCGCTTCACCAGGTCTTCCAAGTTAATGCCATCCAAATATTCCATGGCGTAATAAAAAATACCCTCCGGCGTGCGGCCGTAATCGTAAATGGCAATCGTGTTGGGATGCGTCAGCTTGCTGGTGAGTTGCACTTCGCGTTCGAAGCGGGCGATGGTTTGCTCGTTGGTTTTTTCCGCGCCTAAGAATTTGACCGCCGTGGGGCGATGCAGCATGTCGTGATGGGCGCGGTACACGACGCCCATGCCTCCTTCGCCCAACTTTTCGTCCAGCGTATATTGGCCCAGGTGCTTGGCCGAGAGCACGGCCATTCGTGCTTCGCGCTTGGCATGCGCCACCACCACCGTGAAGATGAAAATCGCCACGGCCGCAGCGATCAGCAGGGCGAACATTCCCCAGAAGGCGCGGCGGAGCACGTACAGCGGCTGGAACGATTCGGCCACATCTTGCTTCGTCGTCACGCCAAAGCCTTCGTCCTTTAGCCACGTCCAAGCACTTACCACCGGCACGCCGCGGTAATCGCGGGAACCACTCACCTGGACTCCCGATTCACCTTTCACCGCCGCCGTAGCCATTTGGGTAAGGGGCTGATCGGCACGGCGCAATTCCGGCCGGCCGCCGCTTGTCATGTCGACGCCCGGATCGCGCAGCTCCAACGTAAGAATCGAACGCGAATCGGGCAAGTCAGCCAACAGTCCGATTTGCTTCAACTGGTCATCAAACCGGCTTTCACTGAGCATCAGGCCGTCTTGATTGAAGGCGTACGTTTCGCCCGTTTCGCCGCTGCGGGCCACTTGCAAAATGCGCGTGAAATCTTCGTCGGGGCGAATGCGCAAGCCGAGCACCGCGATGATTTCGCCTTGCGCGTTTTTCAGCGGCGCTGCGGTAAACATCGTTGGCAAATTTGGCTTAGCTTCTCCCTTTTCATCCTTCAGCAGCAAAATGCTTCGGAACGGATGCGATACGGCGGGTTGCCCGGCGGCCACTTTTGTGAAAAACTCTTTTTGATAGCCCGGCAGCGTGCGGCCCACGGGCGCATCCAAATCGGCGGCCAACACCGTTGCGTTGGTCGAAAGAATCACAAAGCCGGCATACCCCAACGCCATTTCCGGCTTGAGCTGCGTGCGAAGCGATTCTTGCGCCGGCGATTGCAGCAGCGACCGAGTGGCATCGGCATCGCCGGCCGATTTTGCGATTGCCGCGAGTTGTTCGACGGGCGGAATTAATTCATCGTCGTCTGCAATCAGGAGCGCATCTTTAATTTGTTCCAGCGTCCAGACGTGGAGAGCGGCCACGTCGGCGTTTAAAATGGCGGTCAACTCGTCGATCCGCCGCTGACGCATCGCGCTTTCCACCGACCGGCTCACCCACCACCCGCACAGGCCCAAAATCAGCGTGCCCAGAATCGGCCAAATCCACAGCTGTTTGCGCAGCATCAGGCTGGTGACCATCGCCGAGCGAATCATGCTTTTCGCGCCCGACTTCACCGCGCTGGCGGCCTTCGAAGACAATTGGTTCGGATCCACAAACAGCTCCCGGCCTGCTGCGCCCGCGGCTCAAATTTAGCGGCGTCGTGCGGCTGCGGATGAGGATAGGTTCATGCTTCGGCCAGCCATTTTTTAGCCGTCTCGAGTTGGGCCGCATCAAAATAGCGAATGTTGGCCATCGTGAATGGCTTGCAGACGGTGGCCATCCATTTTTCCCAAGTCTTTTCGCCGACCAGGGCAATCCGCTCGATCTTCGTGCAGTGCGTGGTGGCGAACTTGGTGTCGTCCCACAGCGCTTTGGCGTCCCACCCGTGAAAATCGTGAAATTGCGCCAGCATCCGCACTTTGCCTTGCTTGGCAATCGCTTCGTCGACCAGCGGCACAAACATTTTGTAATCTTCGTCGTGCAGCTTGCCGGACATTTTGAAACCCAGCACCTTATCAGGCAACCCGGAGATTTGCTCAATCATGGTTCTTCCCTCCTTGAGAAAAAACTTACAACGGCAAATAAGAGCCAAACGGCGGAATAAAATTGTTGCCGAAGGCGGGACTGTAAGGACTTTGAACTCCGCCTGGGCCCGCGCTGTTATTCAGTTGCGTCGCACTTTGCTCCCGCGCTTGCTGCGCGGCCGCTTGCTGAGATTGCAGCGACTGCAGTTGTTTCTGCCGCAGTTGATCGAACGCGGATTGGTTATGGGCAATCGACTGGCGGTCGGCCCGAATTTCCGTCAGCGCGGCTTCTAATTGCGCGGCGCTAAGGCTTGGGATATCGGTCAGCCCCAGCGATTGCAAATACTTGCGGCGGTAACCGTCGGCCATGTTCGTCATGTAGGCGCCCAACCAGTTTTGCGCCTCCTGAAAATTCTTGCCGTTCAGCACTTTGAGCTTCGCCTGCCAATCGTCCAGGAACGCCTGCAGTTCGCTTGTCGGCATGGTTTGAATTTGAGCATCCAGCTTTTCGTTAATTCGCTTGATTTGCCTGGGCGTGTAAACGGGCTGCGTCGATAGCCATTTTTGATATTCCGCGCCGACTTGTTTCCACTGGTCGCCGGCCATAATTTTTGCCCGGACCGAAGCTTCCGACGGCGCCGCCATCACCGATTTCGTAGCCTCCTTCCCATCTGAGGGCGACTGACTGGAAATTTGCGCCGCTAGCGGAGCGGCCCTCATCCAGCCGCTTGCTGCCAGCACAAATATCAAAAGTTTTTCAATTTTACGCATGACGATTCGCAATGAATTTGCCAAAAAATCTTACCCGCTACAGCGGCAACGAGTAGCTGATTTGGCCGGGGCCGTTATCAATGAAAAATTTCATTTGCGGCGGCGGCGGGGGATTGAACTTGGGCGGGCGGTAGGGACTTTGGAAGGTATTGAAGCCCGCCGAACTGGTGTACGAATTGCTTTGCTGTTGTTGTGCTTGGATCGAGGCCGCGTTTTGCTGCTGCGCATTTTGAACCGCTTGCCGCCTGCTGGCATTGAAGGCTGCCTGATTTTGCTGGATCGACATTTGATTGGCGCGAATGTCGGTGATGGCCTCTTCCAATTGTCCGGCGCTCATGCTGGGAATGTCAGTTAACCCCATCTGTTGCAAATAATTTCGACGATAACCTTCCGCCATGTTCGTCATGTAAGCGCCCAGCCAGTTCTGCGCTTCTTGAAAATCCTTTCCATTGAGCACCTTAAGCTTGGCCTGCCAGTCGTCCATAAAGCCTTGCAGTTCGCTGGTCGGCATGTTCTGAATTTGGGCGTCGAGCTGATCGTTGATTTTCTTGATCTGGCTGGGCGAATAAATGGGCTGCGTGTTCAGCCATTGCTGATACTGCGTGCCGATTTGCTTCCACTGGTCGCTATTGAGTATTTTCGCCCGCTCCGCGGCATCGGCCGATGCCGCACTGCCCGAAGCACTGCCAGCCGCACCGGTTTGCTGCGCAGTCAACCGACCAAGCGGCAAAGCCAGAGCCAGTAAAAAAGCCCCCGCTAATCCGCACGCAATTTTCAATTTTCCTGTCAACATAAATTCCAGCCGCCGTTTTACGACCGCTTCAGCGTGACTTCAAAATCCTGGGCCGGCTGTCCATCGACCGAGCCGTGAATCAGTTTCCAAATCAACGTATTTTTATCGGGCACTTTGTAAACTTGCGTGGCCTTGGAAATTTTTCCATCGGGCAAAACCCGTTGCGAAGCCTCCATCCACACGGTTCCTTCCAAGCTCCACAGTCCTTCGCTGTAGCTGCCGTCGTCGATGAACATCCACGACTTAATGTGTTGCGCCAGCGGGTCCCAGCCAATTTCTTGCGTGCCGTTGAGCGATACTTTTCCGCCGGAAATGGCAATCTCACGCCGCAGGAATTTCTTCGTGGCATCCCATTTGGCCGAAATGTGAATCGTCGAATCGTTCATTTTTCCCGACCATTCGCCGACAAACACCCCCAGCGATGCTAATTCGTCGCTGCCGGAAGTCTCTGCCGGTGTGCGATACTCCTTCAGGCTGTCCAGTTTCCAGCGGCCGCTTTGCTTCACCCACAACGCGGTGTAGTGCCCTGTGATCGGTTCCTTGCCGTTTTCCAAGGCTGTTTCGCAGTCGCCATTTTCAATCGCCACGTCGTCGGTGACAAACCTCACTGTCACCTGGCTCACGCTGGTCGGAGGCGCGGCGACGGCAGGAGTGGGCGCGCCGCTTCCGGCCGCACTTTTGGCCAGCAAGTCATGAACGTTCACCGTCTTTCCCGTCTCGTCGGTGTAAGTGCCGTCGGCCGTCCAGAAATCGGCCAAGGCTTTGACATCGGCGCGCGCCATGGCGGCTAAATAATCTTTGCCAGCCTGACGCACCGCTGCTTCATCGGCCGCGCGGTTGCCGCTGCCTTGTGCAAGCGCCAGGCGCGTGCTCAGCAGAATTCCTAGAGCACCAACAAAACCACACATCCTAAGCGGCAAATGGTTTTTCATGCATGAATCCAGTGATCTGAATGTGGCGAAATGTGGCACTCGGCTGCGACAAATTTAAGTTTACTTTTCCACCAACTAACTCGATAGTGCCCCGCGTGTCAGACTCAAACGATCAAGCAGCCCGGCCAGCTCCCTCGAAGATTATAGCTTACCTATGCGTCTTTCACGACGAAAAGAATCGCGCTCTGCGGCCGAAAAACAGTTCTTTTTCGCCGGCGCCGGCCCGGTCTGGAATGCGCTGCGGTTTCACGCTATTCTTCTGCATCGGTTGGCAACCCCGTTTCGGAAACGTCGCCTATGTTCAATCTTGTGCAGTTGTGGCAAATTCTGCTGTTGGCAGTCGTACAAGGAGCGGCGGAGCTGCTGCCGGTTTCCAGTTCGGCACACGTGATTGTGGCTGCAAAACTACTCGGCTACGAATGGGCCAGCGATTTTGACCGGGCCTTTTTCCTGGTGATGTTGCACACGGGAACCATGTTCGCGGTGCTCATTTATTTTTGGTCGCGCTGGAAGCAAATGGCCAAAGACATTCCCGGGCTCATTTTGGCGACTGCCTGCACAGCGGCGGTTGGGCTCCCCTTGATTTGGGTCATCGAAAAGCTCACGCATCAGGACGTTGAGCATCTATTTCAAAATTTGCCTCTGATTGGTTGCTCGCTGCTTGTGGTAGGCGTGCTGATTATCATTGCCGGCCGTAAAGACGAAAAGAAACCGGGCACGGATGCGAATATCGACCTGGGCAGCGCCGCCTGTATTGGGTTGACGCAAGGGTTGGCGCTGCCGTTTCGCGGTTTTTCGCGCTCCGGCTCGACCATTTCTTCCGGCATGCTCCACGGAATCGTGCGCTACCGCGCCGAAGAGTTCAGCTTTGCCCTGGCCGTAATTCTGACGCCTGCGATCATTTTGTTCGAAGGCTACAAAATGTGGAAGCTGCATTCGGCCGCGTCGACAGGATCAGCCAGCTTCGGCGAGCTTTTACTCCCCGGATTGCTGGGCATGGTGTTCAGCTTTGCCGCAGGATTAATCGCGCTGAAATGGCTTTCGCAATGGCTGGAAGCCGGCCGCTGGAAGTTTTTTGGATTTTATTGCTTGTTTGCCTCCGCAGCAGTACTGACCGTGCATTTCTTAAAGATGTAGCGTCAGGCAATGTCTGGCGGGCGCGCAATGGGCGATTGGGAAAGTTGCCAAATGGGCTGGCGACACTCACAATCTAGATTGATTTTCCAGAACATCATCTGTGACGCGCCATCCGCCATCCGCCGCTAGCAATTCATCAGTGCCATCTCATCGCGCGCCATTGTTGTTATGGCGAACTTTCATCATCGCTGTGTTTCTTCTGTCTCGTGGCTACATTTTCTTCGGTCTGGATGTCTGGTATTCCGACGCTGAGAACACGTACTTTGCTGACTCCATGCGGGCCTACGACGGCCAAATCGCGCCGTACAGTGAAATGCAAATTGAATATCCGCCGCTTGGCTGGTGGGCCATCTACACGCCGCGCTTACTTGCGCCGGGACACATTCCAGAGCCCACGCCAGAGAACATCGCGCCGGTTCACAAGGAATATGTTCCCATCTTTCGCGGTCAGATGTTTCTTTACGATGTCGGCTCGCTGGCTCTATTCACCATGACCGTGCGGCGCCGGCGGCCCGAACTGGTCAATTGGGCCGCGCTCACTTATGTCCTCGCCACGTCGCTGTTGGGCCACTTGATTTACGACCGGATCGACATGGGTTTGTTGCTCCTGCTAACGGCCTGGGCCTGTTGTGCCGTGCGCTCGCTCGACGAAGACCAGCGAAGCGTCACGTGGTCTACCGCCGCCTACGCCATGCTCGGGCTGGGTATCAGCTATAAATTGATTCCCATTGTCTGCATTCCCATTTTGATCGTGGCTGATTGGCGCACACCCAGGCGGTCGGTCCGAATACCCCTGGGATTGCTCGCCCTGACCGCAACTGTCGGATTGCCGTTTCTCATCCAATTTGCCATCTCCGGCGGGGGCGTTTTCAATTTGCTCAAGTATCACGGCGAGCGCGGCATTCAGATCGAATCGCTTTATTCCACCTTCATGATGCTCGCCGCGCTGCTTGGCGGCCACGTGTTTGTCGAATTGACGCACGGCGCTTTCAACTTAACCGGCAGCCTTTCAGGATTCATGTACGTCTTGTCAAGCGTTGCGCTGGCCGTTTTTTTGTTCGGACTGTGTCTGTGGGTTTTCTTCCAACCCACCCAGTGCAGCCGTGTGGCCGGTTACCGCGCAGCCTGCTTGGCATTAGTGGGCTGCGTCATTTTGTCGAAGGTCTTGTCGCCACAGTATTTCGTCTGGGCCATGCCTATGGCGCTCTTATTAACGGTCGAAGTAATACCCAAGCAGCGTGCCGCATCCTGGGGGCTCGCGCTCTGGCTGCTGACTATCGTCGCCCTGACCACCTGGATCTTCCCCTATCACTACGCTGCTGATCCCGATCACCCGGAACTCATTGCCTTGCTCCCGCCCGGCCCCGGCGACGCCGCCCACTTGCAATTGCTCCCCTGCCTCATCCTCGGCATCCGGAACATTCTCTACTTCGCGCTTGTTGTCTGGCTGCTTGCGTCGCTAGTTCGCCAATCTGTTCAACAAACCGCAGGGGGCGAACAAAAGTTGCCCCAATAGTAAACAGCACACGTTGAGCGAGATCGACTGCTTTATGCTCTCTGGAGCAGAGTATCAACTATTTATCGGCGGGCGTCAGGCGCCGCTCGACCATTTCGCTCAGCCCGTCCTGCAATTTTACCGGTTTCGATTCCAATTCCAGCGTGCCGGCTTGCAGGCCGTCGCGGGTGGCGGTGAGAGTTACCTTCCCCGCCGTCAACGTGCTGCGCAGCGAAACGCGGTTAATGCCGCACTCGTCGTTCAAATACAAATTGTTTGTTGATTTCAACTTGCCGCTGTTGTAACCCCCGCGCCAAATGGCCGGGCCGGTCACGGCAAAATCGATGCGCGCATCGTCCGTGGGACAGCGCCGTCCTTGGTCGTCGACCACTTCCACGTCGACCAGTGCCACATCTTCGCCATCGGCCTGCCAGCCGGCCGGCCCCACCATCGGCGTCAACTTGATTTGCTTGGCCGGACCGGCAGTGGTGAGTTCATGCCGGCACACTTCCCGAGCATCGTTATAACCCACGGCCAGAATCGTTCCTGCTTCCCAACTCACGTCGGGAAAAGCGAACACAAAGCCGTCGGTTGCATCCGTCTTCTTCCCCAGCGATTTCCCGTTGACCAACAGCTCCACCGCTTGCGTGTTGGCAATCACGTAAACCGTTTTGTGCGTATCGGCCGGGTACGTCCAATGGCCCAAAATGTGAATGTCGGGCTGTGAACTCTGCATCACGCGGTACGTGTAATAAATTTCCTTGGGCAGCCGCACAGCGTCCACTTTGCCGCTGGCCCTGGCCACTTCGCTCGATTGCTGCCGCCCGTCGGCGTTGGAATCGGTGAAATAAATCGAAGCGTAACCCGCCCACTTCGCATGCGCGGGATTGGGATTCGAAATCCGATTGTTCCAATAATCCCAATACCGATTGGCCGCCGCCAGCGAAAACGTCTCCGAATTCCAGTGATACGTGTCGCTGGGCCCCTTCTTGAACCCGAAATAGGGCGGTGAGTAATCGTCCCAAAACCGCCGCGCCCCTTCGTCGCGAAAATCTTCCGTTTCAACCAGCGGCGCCCGGTCGCGCCGCTCCGCGCTGTAAGCCCGAAACATTTGCGTCGGCGATTTTAACGCGTCGGTCTTCGGGTCTTGCCCAATCATCACGCCAAAATATTCCGCAATGGGCGTGGTGGCGGCTTCTTCCAGCGTGCGGCAACCCATCACTCGCCCGCCGTGCGGGTCCCACTGGTTTTTCAGATCGACCATCTGTTGCATGTGTTCGGCGGTGATGCCGTTGTTGCCCGCCTCCCAAAATAAAATGCTGGGGCTGTTGCGATAATAAATCATTGAATCGGCCATCACTTCCAGCCGCTGTTCCCATTGCCGGCCGGTCGCGCTCTTTTCTTTATCGCCCGCTGGGCAAACCTCCACCACGCCAAACTTATCGAGCGCTTCCACATCGACCTTTTGCGGCGAGACGTGCATCCAGCGAATGTAGTTGCCGTGGCAATCGCGAATGAGCTGCGCCGTAAAATCGTGCATCCAGTCAGGATACGCTTGCCCCAGCCCGGCCCATTCGTCGCTGGTGCGCTGCGCAAATCCCTTCAGGTACACAAACTGATCGTTGATGAACACGCCGCCGGTGCCGGCCCCGCCTTTGAATTCGGTTTTTCGAAAGCCCGTGGTCGTTTTGCACACATCGACCACTTTGCCATCGACCGTGAGCAGCGTGTAAACACTGTACAAATACGGATCGTCGATACTCCAGAACTTGGCGTCTTTGAGCGCGCCGCTGGCCGTAATCACCGACTTCTCGCCGCTGACCATGTCCAGCGTGTCGGCGGAAAATTTGGCGCACACGTTTCCGTCGTGATCGACAATCACCGCCGATAAATCAACCGACGCCCGATCGGCCGAGGCATTATGAACCTGCGCCTCCACCGTAATGTCGGCCATATAGTCCGCAATCGAAATGTCCGCCGGGTAAACATACACCCCCGTGGTCTTCAATCCGTCGTACACCGGCAGCGTTTGATAAATCGGCCCGGTCACGTGCAGCCGCACATGCCGGTTCAGTCCGCCATAAACCGGGTTGAAATCGTTCGTATTCCATTCAAACCGCGTGCCGCTGTCCCGTTCGGCATAATCCAATCGGCTATCGACATGCACGGCCAACAGATTGTCTTGCCCGCCGAATTTGACCGCGTCGGAAATATCGACCCCGTAGGCGGTGATTCCGTTTTCCGAAAGCCCGACCGACTTGCCATTCAAAAAAATCTCGCCGGCCTGGCGCATTCCCTCGAACTCCAAAAACACGCGCTTGCCGGCATCTTCGGCCGGCAGTTTGAAGTGCTTCCGATACCAGGCGGTGCCTTTCCACGTGCCCCGGTCGCCGCCGCTGTGTGTAATGAGCGTGCGAAAACTGTCGGTGTCGTTAAAAGTGTGCGGCGTGCTGACCGTGGCCCAGGCGGAATCGTCGAAATCGACCGCCTCGGCCCCATCGGCCTTGGACTGATCTTCCTTGAAGAATTTCCAATTCAGGTCAAAATTGTATTCCCGCCGCGGCGTTTCCGGCGGCGAAAATTTCTGTTCCGCGAATAAAACATCCGACAAAAACGCCAGTGTGATGAAAAACAAACAAATCTTATGCAGGATGGGCATTGATTTTTTTCGGTAAGTTGGAGTTAAGCAGGGCGATTGAACAGGAGGAAGCAGAGAGAACAGAGAATTCGAAATATCGACTTCGTCTCTCTGTTATCTCCTGTTTAGAGAATCATGTGATGAATAATGAGGTAGTCCAACCATCTTACTATTCGGTAGAATCTTCTTGTAAAACCGGCACGCATTTCAGTACCGACGGATGTACATCCTCAATCCAGGCGTCGCTTCGGACAATCTGCGCTGCGTATAAAAGCTTCCGACGAAATATTCGATAGTAAACCCATGCGCATAAAAGCAGAGTTCCAATCGAAACCAGCGGCAGTGCCCGGAAGTTTCTCTGGTTAACAGCCAAAATGATGGGAACAACTATCAGCGCACTTGCAACTGAAACCATTACCCGTCCCAGCCAGCGCAAGAGCAATTCTGCTTGTCGATGCTTGTCGCAGAAATAGGGTTTAATTACAACGGAAGCAGAGAACACACCCCACCACCAAATGAGCAGCCACCAAATACGAGGACGCTTGCGAACTTTGCACGACAACTGCCGACAGGGCTTTTCATCGCCACAGATAATGCACTTAGGTGGAAATTGCGCCATCCGACTGTGCGCAATCAAATACGGGCCATCGCTCCACACTCCCGAATATTCCTCATGTGACATGTTGCTGCCCCTAATAATCACAAGTGCCTTGGAAAACCGGCCAGGCAAGACGTATAATAATCTGTCCTTCGGCCAACTTCCATCAGGGGGCGAACTGGGTTCGACCGGATAGGTTGACGTGCCGGTGGCGTGCCGTGGTTGGTCAGCAGGCCACGTTAAAAGCCGACCATAATTTAGTTGCCAATAGCAACTTCGCTTTGGCCGCCTAATTAAATAGGCGTCCCCGACTGCGGGTCTTCGTCGGAGAGGCCCAAAAGTCGGTTGCCAATTCCGAATCGTCGCAGGTCACCGCCTGGTATCCCCGCGACTAAACCAGTTCCGGGCTAGCGTGGGAAAGACCCCGGCGGTTGGGGCGACCCGCGCGAAATGCGGAAATCATCCGTCTACGCACGTAGAAGCCGTCATTGAAATATCGCGGGACGCGGGTTCGATTCCCGCCGCCTCCATTTTGCCAGTTGGCGACAACTGACGACGATCAGCGACAAAGCCCTTGCAGCGACAAGGGTTTTGTCGTTTCTCAACCATCTCGCCATTACCATCCAATGTCATGGAATGACTCTTAGCGCTGCACAAAATGCAGCGCCCGTGCAGCGCGGCGGCTTGAAACGGAATAGCATTCTTATTCGCAGATTCCCCTGCTCGAGGCACTGGCAGGTTCACTATTGCCTTGGCTTGGTCCCTAATGCCGATATGGGCGTATCGCATGGTCATGTTGATGTCGGAATGGCGCGCCAACTCTTTAGCTTCTGGCAGCGACACGCCATTGCGAAGCAGCTCCGTAATATGCGTGTGTCGACCCGCCGCATGGAAATCGGCGATCCCGTCAGCCGTTTCATACGGGATGCCTACCCGTACCAGGTCCTTCTTGACCATGATACACGTCTTGCGCCGTTCAAGCCGAGGGAATAATTTTTGGCCCGCTGTGAGCCCTTCGATCCAACCCGGCAACATCACGACCAGGTCCGGATGCAACGGCAACACATCCTTGCGGCGATGCTTGGAGCAAGCCGCTTCCACGGTCACGGTCGGCGGCGACGCATGGAGCGCAAAACTTCGCGGCATTAGACTCGCGATTTCCTTTTTCCGCAGCCCTGTCATATAGGACAGTAGATAGATACGGGCCCGCTCTTCGCCGGTATAGCCTTGAATCCGAATCCTGCTGGACCGGGCAGACTCGACCAACTTGGCAACTTGCTCTGCCGTCAGCGCCCGCCGAGGATGCCGCACGTCTACGGCCGTATTTAGCCGTTCCACCCCAATCAGCGGATTTCTTAGCAGCCGATTCGTGGCAACGCACCAGTGGCAGAACGCATCTAATGCTTGCAAATAATGATTGTAGGTGCGGTGCCCAATACCATCCTCGGCTTTACGCAAGGACCTGAGATAGATTTGCACCGTTTCCGCATTAAGATCGGCCAGCTTGGTGAAGCCACAACCTTCCACGACTCGACGAACACGACTCATCGTCAGTTTGACGTACTTGGTGGTATTGTCGGTCAAACTTTCCTGGAAAGCATTTAAGTGTTCTTCAATCGGTGTTTGTCGGTGCACGGCCAGACTATCTTGCTCGGGGTCGATTAAACCCGAGGTCCGCAAACGGGCGTCCGATTCCAGCTTGCCAGCTAGTTGCTCCGTCAGCCCCTTGTCAGTAAAGGCCTTTTTCGTGCGGCGCTTCCCCTGATGGTCAAAGTATTGGATCGTGTACGGTTCATGCCTATCACCGTTGCGTTTGAAAATTGATGCCATGATGGGGTTCTGCTTGAAAGGAAAGTAGGGAAGGTTAATAAGCGGTCATCACAATTACCCGCCTGGACAGCCGCGCTCGATCCACTGTTCGACGTTCTGAAGCAGCCAGCGAACATTGCCGCCGATGCGGATGGGCTCAGGAATCTGTTTGCTGCTCAAAAGTCGCCAGAGCGTGCGCTTGGAAATTCCCAACATTGTAGAGAATTCCTCAGCGGAGATCATCTGTGGGGGAACGGGAGGTGAGGAGAGCGCAGGGGAATGATTCAAAGGGTCGTTTTTCATCGCAGGTTCTCCGAGAAATGGTCGCCAATTGGCTTGACAGGCCAAATTACTCCTGCATTGCGATGGAGCACGCTTCGTTGGGGACTGGAAGACGATCCGCACAGGGAAGCAGGGTTCCAGCGCCAGCGGGGCCGGCTAGCACGGATCGTCGGCTTGCTAAGATTTGCGGAAATCGGCAGATCACAAGAAGCTCTGGCCACACAAGGGGGATGGAAAGACGCGATCACCGCGCCGCCCATAATGGAGCCAGAGCGATTTCACGACCGGACTAGGGCGAGTCAGGCTGCGATCAGCCTTCCAGTCAGGTTGAACGGCCAAAAGCCATCTCCAGCCGCAAAGGTTTCTCTTTCCTGGAAGGTCGACAATGAATCTTTAAACCTGTCCGGCGGCGGTCAAGAGAAATACCAAGCTTACCAGATGGTATTTTTCGAATTTCCGTGCTGGCACATTAGACTGACGACCTCGTAGCGTGCTATCACACAATTGGAGTGGAGAAGTTCCAGAGGTATTTTTACCAATGGCACAGTTTCGCCGTGTTGTGGTTTCTCCGGAAAGACCGATTTTGGGATTGAGAATTTGCTCAAGAATTATCGGTATTTTTTGAAAGAGTTCAGCCGCACCGACTCACCTAACGAACTAACTGTCTGCGCGAAAAATGGGCAGCTCCGCACCGCGCGCGGGCCAACCCCCCCCCTGAGAAGGACCCAAGGAAGCCTGCCGCTGCGTACACCAACGTCTCACGAGAAATTGCCATTTGATAATCCGGCAAGAAAATACGTGGCCCCATCAGCGAACCCGACCAGCGAATCATAGCATCGGGAGCCAGTTATCTGCCTGCTAATCATTTTTTTGTCAGACGTCTTCCCTTAGCACAGCTAAGGACGTTCTTTCACCGTGAAAATCGATTTGATCGCTTTACATTCCAATATTGCACTATCTACGAACCAGCCTCTTGCTCTTCGAACATTTTTACCCCCTTCCTGCTCGGTTTCACCGTACAGGATACGAACACCTCCGGGAACTCCTTGATCATTCTCTCAATCAGTTCGTCGGTCAACAATCCATGCGAATTGGTTACGACAGACTCAAAACTAGCCGTTCGGTTCTTTCGCTGTAGCAGCCGACTCCTAAGATACCCGCGTGCCTTTAGCAAACCGTCGTCATGCTTTTCGCCAAGTTTCATGACAATTACACCGGCCAAATATACCAGCGCAGCTACGATTATTCCTCCAGACTTCACTGTTGGATATTCCGGAAATATTGTTTCTAAGACGACAGCCCACGCTCCGAGCAGAATAGGCAGAATTACCACAGAAACCAATATCAGGTCACTTGTCGATGCTTCACGCATTATGGCAATCAACGACCTTGCTTCATCCGTCTTCATAGCATCACCTGAATCCAATAAGCGATTGTTTTTGCGCAAGCTTCAACTCCAAGACGTAATATAGCTGTCTCTCATCACGTTGAAAATCACTGCATTGGTTGCTATATGCTCATTGGCAAATCTGGCTGGGGCGCCAGGATTCGAACCTGGGAATGATGGTACCAAAAACCATTGCCTTACCACTTGGCTACGCCCCAACAACTTTCAACATGCCGATATTGGCGTTCGGATGTAGGGCAGAATAGGAGAGTAGGCGGAGCCGTTTGTCAACAAATTGGTCGGATCAGTTGCAGCCGGCGACAGGTCCTAATTCGTGTTCGTTTTTCCATGGACTTTGTGAATGCGATTTTCCGCTTCGCCACGCGATTTCCTTTCACATGTTATTACACATATGTCAATTCGAGACAAAATAGCTACTTATTTTCAATGACTTGTATCTGTTAACGGCGGTACCAAAAACCTCAATGCCTTAAAACACAAAATCAAAATAAACGAATAAAATCAAACAGATAAAAAACAAATTGACTCCGAAATCGACCTGTAATACCGTTACACAGTCCTTACACACTTTTGCACAGTTTGGCCTGGATTGACGACGCACGAGCTCTATGGAGGAAAACTCCACCTCTACAAACGGCCAAACAGCCGCCATTGGCAGTGCTCGACCTTCTTGGCCGGCCGCAATCATCGCAAGACCACGAAGACCGACAGCTTGGAGCACGCCAAAGAGATTGCGGACGACTGGTATCTGGGGCTGAAAGTCAAGCAAAAGTCCGGCGAGCTTGTGGGCGGCAAGACATTCGCCGACGCCGCCACGCAATTTCTTCGTGAGTACGAGATCATTACCGAAGGCCAGCGCAATCCTCGCTGGGTGCTGCGGCTCAAAAGCATCATCCGCGTACATTTGTTGCCGTTCTTCGGCGACAAGCGTCTCGCCGAAATCACGCCCGGATTAGCCCAAGAATATCGCATTCACCGGGTGCAAAATGGATTCAATGGCCGACGACCTGCCCGCAATACGCTTCTTCGTGAAATCACTGCTCTCCGCCAGGTTCTTAAAACGGCACAGCGTCATCAGTGGATCGACTTTGTTCCCGATCTATCTGAGCCATTCCGTGCATCCACGAAAATTGCTCATCGTGCCTGGTTCTCGCCCCAGGAATACCGACTGCTTTATCAGACGACACGCCAGAAGGCGCAGACGCCTGAGAACAAGCGGTGGCGTTGGGAAGCGGAACAGTTGCACGACTTGGTCTTGTTCATGGCCAACACCGGGCTACGGCCGGACGAGGTCGCACGGATTCAATATCGCGATGTCACGATTGCCAAAGATCAAGCAACCGGAGAAGTCATCTTGGAAATCGAGGTGCGAGGCAAACGTGGTGTCGGGCATTGCAAAAGTACGGCCGGTGCGGTGGTCCCCTTCCGCCGCCTTAGAAAGAGGAACAATCCGCAGCGAGCGGACAGGGTCTTTCCGAAGATGCATCAAAAGTATTTCAATTCGGTCCTTGGAGAATTGGACCTGAAATTCGATCGTGACGGAAATCGCCGCACGCTCTATAGCCTCCGGCACAGCTATATCTGCTTCCGCTTAATGGAAGGAGCGGACATTTAGATACCAGGCGGAAGCAGTTTGGTATGCTGCTTCCTAATCCAGTCAACTACATCCTTTCGAAGTTGTCGGACCAATTCAATTAGATCCTCCGCATCCTCCTTCTGCACGGCACCAATGCACTCATAAACGGCTTGACCGCGCAATCTTGAACACCGTTCAATATGATCCGCCAATTTAGACCAATTGCTGCCAAGCGTAAATTGAAGTGAGTCGATGCTGTACTTATGATGCCCCTGCCCTTTCGTCACGCGATATCCGCAAACCCGCAATGGGATTATGCAGAGCTGCAATGCCGCATCGTAGGCGTGTTGAAATTGGCCATCGACGCTGAGGCCAGCTAGTTGTGCGTCGGCGAAATCACGGTCCACGACTTGAAATAGTTGTTGGATTTCGGCCAATGTTGTTTCGTCACGGCGAAGCCAGCCGTTCTGCGACCATTGTTCTAAGCTCATCGTCGAGTTCCTCGTATGTTACGTCATCGCAATTGCCAAGCAATGGAATTTTCTCGCGTCGGCAGGCGTCCAGCAGGAAGGGATCGCCGCTTTGATATTTTTTCTTAAAGCTCAATCGATTGTATATCACCGGAGATATGCGTCGTCCAAGTGTCTTTTCAGCTGTCCGGAGCGACGTTGACAAGTCTTTAAGCTTGGCATCGCCAATGATCATCAAGTCAATATCGCTATCCTGAGATTGTCGGTCTCGCGCAGTGGAGCCAAATACAAATGCTAGTTCGACGCGATTTCCCAAGGGCTTTATTACATCTCGTAGAACGTTTTCCATCCGAAGCCCACGTCGCAATTCTCTTGCGGATGCCAAGGCTTCAAGGGCCAACAATGCATGGGAACATGGCTTCTCAAGTGACATTAAACTGTGCTCGATTCGTTCGACCAAATGATAATCCCATGTCATCAAATCCTCGCCAAATGCATCGGCCACAGCTTGAACAGCAGTTCTCTGCAGCTTTGGACTTTCTTCGGAATCCAACCATGATTTAAAAGCATCGGTGACTTTTTGACTCTTTCCAATTTGGGGCTCCAGCGCCCAGGCGCATGCCACTCGAAGCTGTTCAGGGCACTCCTTTGCCTTGGCAAATCTCAACAACAAGTTGGTAATCGATTGATCCTTAATCGCTGCGTCGGAAAGTCCACGTGCCGCACCGACGCGGACCACCGCGGACCTTTCCTTTTCCAAGATACGTACGAGTCGCTCCCGTACAGCCAAATCGGAAACCGCAATGTGTCTCAACGCGTTCGCACTCCGTGCGCGCACTTCGGCGTTGCGCTCGTGTTCTAAGATCCGCAACAGCAACTTTGCATCATTTCGCTTCCGTGCCACGGAGCCCAACGCCTGCAAACATGCCACACGTAATGTCACAGACGGTGCTGATTCAAGAATCTTTCGGAGAATTCTGCGCGAACGTGGATCAGTCACGATCTGACGTCCTAATTCGCGTACCAATGCCTCTCTGAATTCGACGCTTCGCCCTTCTTCCTGCAAAAGCGTGCCGATACTTCGATACCACCCCGCCGGATTTCGAGATCGCAATTCAGCATTGAAATATACAATTCGGCACTTTCGATCATCGAGAGTAACAAACACCTCGTGCGCAGCCTCCGACTGAAAATTAGACGGAAGTTGGGCATTTGCCTGTTCGAGGATAGACGAGAAGTGCACACTTTCGTAAAGACAACCATATTCCTCCGGGCCCAAGTTCTTTTCAGCTGTCCCAAGGATTGATTGAATTGCGTCTTTCGCAAATTGCTCCATCCGCGTTCCATCGAAGCTTTCAAGGATGTCGAACGCTTCAAGAGTTATGCCCAGCCATTTCGATTTTCCCAACTCGACAACCGAACCAAATGTGTCACTAACAAAGCGGCGATTTGGAACTGTTGCGCCATCTGACAAGCATCGAAGCGCTAAGAATGTTCCTCGCTTCAGAAACCGACCGATCGGGTCTGGGTCGTCAGCAATTCGGGTCAATAATGATTCCGCAATTGGAGGAGTGAGTTGCGCTGCGACTAATCGCATTACTTCGCACCAGTGCGGATTAAAAAAATAGCTGCGAAGGCATTCTACGATGCTGCGAGAGCTTGACGCATCAGCATCATCGATCGCGCCGAGTGATGCAAAATACTCCTGCAATGTTCGGTGTGAAAAACCAAAAACATCTAATCCTGACTCTTGGATTAAACCGGTGCGTTCCCCAAGAAACCGAATGATACGTTCGCTCGCGTCCCGAGCTTCTTCAGGCGCAAACCCCATCTTGCCCTGGAGATAGTCGCGCATGCGGTCTGCGATCCACCAACGCGGTGCGAGAGTGCGACCGGTTTTTTGCATCGCCAGAGATAAGTCCGACAGTAGCCACTTAAGCTCGCGAGAATCGAGCTCGATTCCAAATGTTTCATCGAAAGTATCGTTTGATCGCTTACTCGCCTCCCAAGTCTCTAAGAACACGTCGACGATTTTCGCGTAAAGATCCACTCGCCGTCTAGGTAAGGCCCCGCCCCGCGATTCATTTAACAAAACAAGAATCGTTAGGATAAGCGGATTCGCGGCAAGATTGCGGATTGCCGGATTCGAAAAAACCGCTTCGTTGATTCGGCCAATCACCCCAGCTTCCGGTCGATGATGCACGTGAGCTAAGATTTTCGCCCATTTCCCCGCGAACTCCTCTTGACGTTTGACGGAGTAGTTCAGAATTCTCATCACATTGAAATTCTGAATGGTCCATGGTAGTGGATCGAATCCTACCGCTCTCGAAGTTACTACAAAATGGTTCTGAGGAAATCTTTCGATGAACTGATGCACTGAATTGACAAGGAGTTCTCTATGCTCTTCGTCTCCAACTTCATCGAGGCCGTCGAAGAGCACTAAGCATTGACGACGGTCGTCAGCCAATTCATCGTGAAGGGAGCGTTCAAAGCCCGGACATCTGTTTTCGGCAACAGTGGCCAATATGAACTTAAGCAGATCGATGCGACTGTCGATTTCCTGCGCACGACTAAATTGTGGCAAGCGCACGTACAACGGAAGTTCTTTTCCGCTGCTGCACGAATGCGTGTAAGCGAGCCACTTCAATACCGTTGTCTTGCCACAGCCAGGTTGACCGATCAGCACAATCCGGTCGTGGCTCACTACTGCCTCAGAAACCGGAACCGGCGGGCTGGCACCCCCTAATGTTGGTCCATCAACGAATCCACAATCGTCACTGTACGTGGCCTTGTCTGGAATGACATCTGGTTCGACAAAGATCGCTCCAATTGATTGACGCGGATACGCTGGCAGTCCGATTCCCCGGAAGTCGACAACGCCGAACTCGCTGGCAACCCATTTCCGGAACCAATCAAGCCCACCGCCAATCGACAAGGTTGACGCGCTGACGCCGAGTGCCTTGGCGAATGATTGCAGAGTCTTTTCGCGAACCATTGGCTGGCGCTGCAGCAGAATGCGTCCGATTTGAGCCCGTGAAAGTCCGGATCGAGCCACAAGTTCTGATTGGTTAAGTTTTTGGAGCTCGATTTCGGCTCGAACACGTTGGATGTCTAAGGCTATTTCCGGCATGGTAATACCCGCAAGGATTTCCCGATTAAAAGCGCAGATTAATGCTGCATCAGTTGACAAAATTATTGCGCATATGTATCATTTGTCAAATACTATGTCGTAGATATAAAGACGCAAATGACACATTATGGATCTATTTGACACCCTAGCGAACTCATTACTGCAAGGAATTGTCGTCATTTTCGGTAAATACGTCAAGCACTACGCCGGCAAAGGCCAATCTGAGAAAGGAATTGAATTTGATGGACAGCACAATATCGCACCCTAGGACCGGTAAGCATAACCGCAGAATTCCTGATCAACGCGGCATTCAAACCATTCGGAACCTTCCAGACAACGAATTCGACGCGCTGTGGGAATCGATCATCTTAGCAGACGGGATTAAGGATCGCTTGCTTTCCCAGGCGGTCTGGATTTCACCGCACGGGCTAGGCTACAGGAATTTGCCCTCCCCATTCACGGGATCATCTTACTCGTTGGACCGCCGGGTACAGGCAAGACCTCGGTCGCACGCGGACTTGCTTCGCGCACTGCCGCATCCTTGCGCGGAAGCCTTACGTATATAGAGGTGGAACCACATGCGCTTGCCAGCGCCGCGCTCGGTAAAAGCCAGCAAGCAGTGACCCACCTGCTCGGCACTGTCCTTGCCGAAGAAGCTGCGACAGGACCGTGCGTCGTGTTGCTGGATGAGGTTGAAACACTGGCGGCCGACCGAAGTCAAATGAGCTTGGAGGCCAACCCCGTCGATGTTCATCGCGCCACCGACGCAGTGCTCGCACAGCTCGATCAGCTTGCCGCAAATAATCCTCAATTACTCTTTGTTGCGACGAGCAACTTTCCCGGTGCGATCGATGCTGCGTTTCTTTCCAGGGCTGACATGGTTGTGACGATCGAACTTCCCACGCCGGACGCTTGTCGTGCAATCTTGTTCGATACAATCGACCGCTTGGCCAAGGCGTATCCGAAGATCGCCCGGCTAAAACATGATTCGCAAATCGACGACGCGGCGACACTAAGCGTCGGACTTGACGGGCGGCGCATCCGAAAGGCAGTGCTGTCGGCCTTGGCCCATTCCAAACAGATCGCCAGCAATCCGGAGGCACTTACCGCCGATGCGGTGGTGACTGCTATACGACTGGCGCAAACAGAACGATCTAACGCGGAGACGAGACGATGAGCACTGTAATGGTCCGCCGCGTGGCTTCAACGCCTGAACGCACGGCTTCAGGTACGTGGCAGATGATCATGGAACTTTTAGCACCCGATCCGATGAGCGATGCTCGCACCGAGCTTGCCAAGGCATCGGGCGTCGCTTGTTCCTCAATTTCTTCGGAAGCCACCGAGGATGCCGCCATAGTGGTATGGGGCGGCGGTCCGCGCGTTCGCGTGTACTGTGTATTTGGAGACGACGCGATCTCGGGCGACACTGTGAATGAGGATGCGCTTCCAAAATCACCGACCGAAGACGACTGGAAAATGTCGATTCCGTGCCCGCCCGAGGACCTCCAGTGGAGCCAAGCCAAACTTACTTCCGTATCAAGCAGGATTTCCGCCCGCTCGCTTGAAGATGATGTGACGGATGAAGATTCCAAGTCTACAACGCCAGCGCGTGCGATGGCCATCAACGCGGAGGAGTTTCTCAAATCATGAGCACGTTTACCGTTTCGATCGCGTACACGCACACGGTGACTTATGTCACCACGAAGATGTTGTTACTACTGAAGGAAATCATCCGCGAGATCGGACTAGATCCCTCCAAATTCAGCGATGAATGGGAAACTAACGAGCGCGCGATTTCGACATGGCTAGCCAGCCGCGATCTCCAACGAGCGACCCTGGAAATTTACAATCCCCGCGACGGGGCATTGGCGGCCCGGTGGGATATGGACGTGGTTTATGCCACCGTAGGCGACGGTTGCCTTTGGGCCGATACCGCAGCAGCTCGATATGCGATTGCCAAAGCCGGCCTTGTTCCCTCATCGTGTCGTTACGACATCTTACTTAAGACCGCACCTGGCCGCCCGGATGTATATGGGTGGGGACCTTGCGACTTCCGTTCCACCGAAGGATTCAAGCGATACGCGGTCGGCGCAACCGTTGGCGGAAATGGGCTGTCTGCACAAACCGCGTACTGGAGCCGCTAATGCTTACCGTAACCGAAGCGTTCCGAAAATTCCGCAGTCGGCTTGAATTGACTCAAAAAGAGCAGGACGACGCTTCTCGCCGCCAGCAAGAAGTTCGCGAGGTTATGAACAGAGAGTTCAAGATCGCCGATGACTTTTTGACCGGTTCATATCGACGATGGACTAAAACAAAGCCGCTAAAGGACGTGGATATATTCTGCGTTTTCCATGAGGATGAGCGCCCAAAGTATCGAAACGACAAGCACCCATCTCTGGTGCTCGCCGATACCGAAAGCGTATTGGTCGGCGAATAGGGGAGCAGAAACGTCGAGAAGCAGCGCCGCTCCGTAAGCGTTCGCTTTCCGGATGCGAATGACGAAGAGCGAGTGATGAGCTTCGACGTCGTTCCTGCCTTCACAAAGTCTGATCACTATGAAATACCCGACACAGCAACAACCTCGGGCTGGACCGAGACAAACCCCAAGGTTCACGCTGAAAAAGCAACCGCCGCCAACGAAGCATACTCAAGCGAGTGGAAGGGGATCGTGCGCATGGCAAAGCGATGGAACCAAACCAAGGACAAGCCTGTCAAACCGTCGTTTTTGCTCGAAGTCATGGCCATTGAAATTCTGCGCCCGCCCTTCGGTGGCGACTTCCCATATGAATTCATGGCTTTTTTTGCAACAGCCGCCGACCGCATCGATGAGGATTGGCCTGATCCGGCCGGGCTTGGCCCGCCTGTAAGCGATTCGATGAACTCGGTCGCGCGAACTGCAGCCAAACAAACTCTATCACAGGCACATTACATGGTTCGCGAGGCTATCGAATTGTCGCGCGCCGGAAAGAATGGTGATGCGCTTAGAAAATACCGCGAACTTTTTGGTGATCTCTTCCCGTTGTCGTGAGCGATCAATGAGTGATTCCACCAAAACACAGTTGCCAAAGCTCTTAACGGGGCTTCACGAGTTACTCGTCAACGAACTGGGCATTGCCCGAACTGTCATCGGTCATTCCGTCACCAAAGGTGATATAAGCGAGGGCCGGTGGATTCAGATGCTGCAACACCATCTGCCCGTGCGTTATCAGGTTAGCAAAGCATTCGTAATCGACTCCAATAATCAGTGTAGCGAGCAGATTGACATCGTCATTCACGATCGGCAGTATTCGCCGTTCGTCTTCAAGCTTGATTCTGCCCTCTACGTTCCTGCGGAAAGCGTTTATGCCGTCTTCGAGGTAAAACAAGAAATGTCGGCCGATGAAATCAATTATGCCGCCGGCAAGATCGCTAGCGTCCGAGGATTGCATCGCACTAGCATTCCTATCCAACACGCAGGAGGGACGCATCCGGCGAAGAATCCGCAACCGATTCTCGGTGGTCTACTTTGCTTGAAGAGTTCCTGGTCTCCAGCATTTGGCAACCCCTTCGAGACAGCTATTGCCAATCTGTCGACCGAAGGCAGTATTCAACTGGGGTGTGCAGCGCAACACGGCGTCTTCGAAATTGAATATCAACACGAAGGAATCCCAACGTTCGTCATTCACTCGAACGCCGGACCCTTGGCGTATTTCTTGCTTCGCCTAATCGCTCGCTTGCAGTGCATGGCTACGGTCCCATGTCTCGATGTCATGGCATATGCTCGCTGGCTTGACGGCTCTACCGAATCAAAGTGAGGACCGCGATGCGAATCGCCTTAGGCAATCGGTCCCATGAACAAATTATTTTTTGCAACGCACTGCCAGCCTGCAATCAGCAGACATCAAGTGTTTATTCCCACTAGGAAAGTCGACGAATGACTATTCTCGCAACTCAGAAATTAACTCCGTTGCTCGTTTCCTGTCTAAAAGAGTGGCAAATTACGTCGCTGACTGATGTGCAAGAGCGAGCAACAGAAGCTGAAGTTCCACTTGGTTCAAGTGCGATCGTTTGCGCGCCAACGTCATCCGGTAAGACACTCATCGGAGAGCTCGCTTTGGCAAATGCACTAAGCAATGGACTCGATGCACTATACCTCGTCTCTCACAAGGCGCTGGCTGAGCAGAAGTTCTCCGACTTTACCGATCGGTTTTCGACACGAGCGTGGGTGCCAGCTGTAACTGTGGGAATCAGCACAGGAGACCATGAGGAAGGCGACGTCAACTGCCGACTGCTTATCTCGACATATGAGAAGGCGCTGGGCTTGATTCTCTCGGGGCGTCTTAAGGTGACCAACACGGCTATTATCGCCGATGAGTTGCAAATACTCGGTGAAGCTGGCCGTGGCGCATCGGTTGAGACATTGTGCGCACTCCTTCGACAACGTCAACCACGCCAATTCGTGGGATTGACGGCAACAGTCGAGAATCCGGAGGACCTGGCCGCATGGATGAACTGTCAATCTGTCCGCAGCAATAAGCGCGATGTCGAACTTATTCAGACGATTCACTACAATGGAAAGCAGTACACCGTTCTGTTTGGACAGGAGGATGGTGAGACTACGGTGGATAAATTCGGACAATCCGATCTTCACGGAGTCATTCGAACACTACTTCATCAGGATTTAGGTCCGGTTCTTGTTTTCACAGAAACACGACGGGAAGCATTGGACCTGGCAACTGCGTATTCTGCGCAATGTCAGCGGGCGACCGATGGCCTCGTAATCTCGCGCCAGCTCGAATTGTTTTCAGAGCCTACTGAATCCTCGCAGCAACTCAGGTCTCACGCCGAACGTCGAGTCACGTTTCACACTGCGGACCTTACTCCTGACGAAAGATCTGTCATCGAATCGGGCTTCGTGAACGCGAGTTTTGATGTCTGTTTCGCCACATCGACCCTCGCTGCCGGTGTGAATTTTCCGTTTCGCACGGTCGTCATCGCCAAGTTGACGTACGGATACCCCCAAACGCTGACTAACCACATCGGCATGCTCGCAAGGAGGGTTCGGTGGGGTACTCCCGTGGAAGCGATTGACGTGCTCCGAATTGCGACTCGTAAAAGCGTGCCCGGCTTCGGACGACAACGTGTTATGACTTTGATTGCGAACGGGCTGAAAACGGTCATGGACGTGATAAGTGCCAAGAAAGAACAGTTGGTGAAATTGCTGGGAGGTGAGCAACGGGCGGACGCGCTCGTTGCTGCCTTGTCCGATAGCTTCGACGGTGCTTCGGCGAACTTCGAGGGCATGCATCTTCAACTTGGCCGAGAAATTGGCGTCGAGGAAAAAGTCGCCAAATGCAACCAGGCGCTAGGAGTGGAGTATGATGAAGCGATCTATGACCTGTTGAAGGAAGAGTTGAACTGGGCTGTCGACAAACTGGACGATGGGAAGCGACAGAATGTACCCGACATCCAGCTTGTGCTTGGTGACACGGCGCTGTTGATTGAGTGCAGGACGGTGACAAAGAAGCCGCCTCTTATTGCAAAAGAAGAAGCATTTGCTGTTCTCCAGAAGGCATCGGACTTCGATCAAAAGATGAACCGAGTGACGCTGGGTAAGCCCGAATTTGATGAGCACTCACAAAAGAAGGCGGCGGCATCCCCGTCAATCACGCTTGTTCGCCACGACGTGTTTATGGAAGGCTTAATGCGGGTGCTCACCGGGCGACTCACCCCTTGTGATTTCGTTAACTGGTTGGCGGAACCTGGTGTCACTGACCTCAGCCGATTGCCTGGTACGCCAACGTATTGCGAACCAGAACCACCGGAACCTTCGACGTGAGCGAAAGGGACTGCCAGTTCCAATAAGTTCCCTTGTGCAACCCGCTAAGACACGATTTACGCGGATGCAGTTGGTCGCGCGTGCCTATTCGCGACTACTTCGCGGCTTATCCGATCAACGTAACGACCGCTTTGCGAACAGGGTCCGACAGCAACTTCCAGCCGGCAATGACGAGTTGCAAATCAGCGTCATATAATGCCAGTTCGAGACATTTGAGGAACTCAGGATGCAGCGCATTTGCAGCGCACGCATCCTGGCAATCGAGATAAATGCAGCAGCCACAATCGGTTACCTCCGGATTCGCTGCGGGTTCGAATCCCGCGTCCTTATAATCTCTTTGGTCTATTTGCCTGTAGGTGATGTTGCGAACTGAGGAGCATTCGTAAATACGATGCCCCATTGGGAAATTTCACCCGAGTCCTGAAATTTCGCAGCTCCTATGGCACCGTTCCACCATGCTATGGAATCCTACAGAATGGCAACTGAGCGAGACCCTTAGCTGAAGTTGCCACTCATCCACGCGGGGGACTGACATCCGACTATCTAATCCCTATATTTGCACTATTCGTTTTAATCCCATTCAGTACAAGAAAGGATAGAAATGCCAGTCAAAGAAAAAGTGAACAAGTCCGAAGAAATTCGAAAGCTGCATGCCAGTGGTATTAAGACAGGTTCAGAGATCGTAGCAAAGTTGAAATCGAAAGTGGCCTGCTGTTGAAAAACTGATCCAGTTGTTATGAAGGTCTTTAGCCCGATGGGCAAGGAGACTTTCACAATGACGACGAAACGTAGGACGCGGCATAGTCCTGAGCAGATCGTGCGGAAGTTGCGCGATGCCGATG
>DATJYL010000060.1 GCA_035499655.1 Pirellulales bacterium | reverse complement strand
GTTCGGCGAGTAGAGACGGAGGATACACCCATGCTGTTCGCGGTTCTGGAGTTTACCGACTTCGCCATCCTCGCAGCCATCCTCGCAGCCATCCTCACCGTGTTGGCTGGCGGAGCGGCGGTCCGGGCGAGATTCGGCCCGGCCGACCGGGACCGGCTCGCCCGGGTGGAGGAGAAACTCGACCTGCTGCTGACCCACGCCGGGCTGGACTACACGCCCGCCCCGAAGGCGGCGTGGAAGGCGCTGGCCGACGAAGGACCGGCCCGCAAAATCGCGGCCATCAAAGCGTACCGGGAGGAGACCGGCGCCGGGCTGGCCGAGGCTAAGCGGGCCGTCGAAGAGTACAGCGAGGGGCGGCGGTAGGGCCGAACCATGACGTTGCACTTGACCGGGCCGCCATGACACTTTTTTGAGACACCACGTTCCTTGCAGCCGGCCCGGCAAGTGAACGCCGTCGTTAGGCAGCGTTGAGCGTCACACCAAACTAAACACGAAAGGAAAAGAAATGAATACGAAAAAAACTGAAACAGCGCCTTCGGCGTCGTTCACGGCTGAAAACCTCAAGGCGATTTATTCCCGACCGCGGACTGGCGCGGACTTCCCGGCTCTCATCCGGGAACTCAAGAGCGTTGGAGTCACTTCCTACGACCACATGATTGAGACGGGCGCCAATGTCTTCCACAGCAAGGGCGGCGGAGTGCTGACGTTGGAGAAGATGGGGCCGCCGCATTCCGTGAGCGCCCGGGCAGATTTGGAAGCCCTGAAACGAATCATCTCGGAACATCAACGCGGCCTTTCCGATTATCCGACGCTTTGCCGTCTGGTGGGCGAAGTCGGAGTTGAGAAATGGGTGTGTGACCTGTTTGCCATGACTTGTTCCTATTTCGACAAGTCCGGCCAGAAGATTCATGTGGAGTTGATACCTGACGGCGAGTATAAAAAGTGACGCTGCCTAACACCGCGCTGGAGCCAACGCCGACTGCCCATTGAGTTTATGGATGGTTTGAGTTATACAATGATTATCGAGCCAGCGGAGCCACTCGCCCGTCGGCGTGGCTCAGCTTTGGATCGTTAGGCCACATCATGTCGCTCATTGTTAAGCATACGTTTGAAGCGGCCAGCCGTTCAGGTTGCAGCAATTCGGATTATCAGTTATGCCGGACAGAGTGCTGCGGACGTTTCGGCGTCGAGGATGATGAGTTGCTTGATTTCTATTTCGACCCGACCGACCTTTCGCGGCTTATTTTTCTGGAGCGCGGAGCAGTTTGTCCGTTTTGTGGCGCGAAGGATTTTCATTTTCAGGAGATTGACGAGTTTGCGGAGATGCCAGCCGAGTGGCGATGGGCAACACCGCGAGATTTGTTGGAGAAGATATGACCATGTGGCCTAACACATCACTTGAGCCAACGCCGGTTACGCCTGTCAGTTTTCGCTGCGGGTTTCGGGTTGGCGGCAGTCACCGGCGGCGTGGCTCAGTTCTTGGTCGTTAGGCCCGGCGTAGTTTCCCCGCGCCAGAGTGCAGGATGTTCACACTCCCCCAGCGCCGCACACCAGCCACAACACCGCCATCCGCACCGCCAGGCCGTTGGTCACTTGGTGCAAGATGACCGAATGGCTGCCGTCGGCCACGTCGGCGCTGATTTCCACACCCCGGTTAATCGGCCCGGGAGCAAGAATCAACACGTCGCTTTTGGCATGGGCCAGGCGTTCGCGGTTCATCGCATACAGCAGCGCATATTCGCGGACCGAAGGGAACGGCCGTGTGTTTTGCCGCTCGAATTGAATCCGCAGCAAGTTCAGCACGTCGCAGCGCGGTAAAATCTCGTCCAGGCTATACGAGATTTCCACCCCCAGCTGTTCCCACAATGGCGATACCAACGTCGACGGCCCGCATAAAATGACGTGCGCGCCAAGTTTTTTCAGCCCCCAAATGTTACTCCGGGCCGTCCGGCTGTGAGCAATGTCGCCGACCAGCGCCACAGTCAGGCCATCCAACCGGCCCCGGTGTTCGCGGATGGTCATCATGTCGAGCAAGCCCTGCGTCGGATGTTCGTGCGGCCCGTCGCCGGCATTGATGACGCTGCATTCCAAATTTTCCGCCAGCAACTTGGGAGTGCCCGGTGTGCTGTGGCGAACGCACACCACGTCGACATTCATGGCCTCGATGTTTTTGGCCGTATCGATAAAGGTTTCCCCCTTCGACAGGCTGCTGCCGGAGGCGGAAAAATCCACCGTATCGCCCCCCAGACGCCGCATCGCCAGCGAAAAACTGGTCCGCGTGCGAGTAGAGTTCTCGAAAAATAAATTCGCCAGTGTCTTCCCCTGCAGCACGGAAATTTTGTGCTTGCAGCCGCCCGTCGCTTCTTTGAACTGCCCCGCCGTATCCAGAATCAGCGTGATTTCCGCGGCCGTCAAGCTTTCCAAATCGAGCAAGTGCCGCCGGGTCCAGGCGGCCGGAATCGTGGCAAATTCGTCGAAGGCGGTGCTCATGCGCGCAGATGAATCCTTGTATTGGGCGGCCGGAGCAATCCCTAACGCCGCAGGAATGCACAAAGCGCGAAGTACAGGGTGACAACCTCGGATTCTATCATCGTCCGCCGTGCATGCATAGCCGGCACTTGGTCGCAAGATACTGCGACGTTGTGAGTTGCATTTTTTTTCGCTGGTCCTGCGAAGTGCTTAACCATAGAGTTCGCCTTGCTGTTGTCGGGCCAATTTCCTACCATCCGGCCCGCTTTTCCCTACGGTGGATTCCCATGGCATTGCTCTGGCGGTTGGCGGTTGGAATCGCCACGCTCGCCGTTGGCTCGCGGCTAAACCGCAAGCGGACTAATCCTGCTGCTTGTCACTTCTTGTCTTTCGAATTCCGTTTCCTGAACCCCGAACCCTTTTCTGGCTGCGACCCATGGCCGCCCGACATTTCATCTTGCGCAGCGCTTGGACCGCGATGGCCGGGCTGACCCTCTGCACCGGCTGCATTTATTTCCGCGGACCAGCGCCACCCACGACAGCCGCAGCCGATGTCAAAGCTCCGGCGACAGCGACAAGTCCCGCAACCCTAAACGGTGCCGCATCCGATCATGGCTCCGCCAGCGTTGGAACTGCTCCTGCCGCCGGCTCAACGGTTCCGCCCGCCGAGCTGGCTACCATTATGGGCGAAGTGCAACAATTGGGCACGCTCGATCCGGCGGCCCAAAATGCACTGCTGGACGACATGAAAAAGACCGATCCATCGCTGTGGCCGCAATTGGTGCAAACCTTCCGGGCATCTGTTGCCTATCACAAGGAAATAGAATCTGAAGAATATGTCCATTTGGCTGCACAGCAAAGCGGCATCGTGCAACCGGCCGCATATAACGATAGCCCTGCCGCCGGCAACATCGGCCCACAAAAATTGCCTGCCGGAGACGACGGCATCGTGTCGCCGAAATCGGCCCCCGCTGAATTTGCATCGAACTATCCCGATACGCACCTGCCGGAAGTCCATCTTCCCGCCGCCACGCCGGACGATTGGCGCACACAATTGGCTTCGACCATTCAGGCGCTGGAAGCGCACACCGGTAATGCCGGCGCCGCCAATTCCAGCGCCGTCACCACCCCGCTCACTCCAGCCGATCAAGCCACGCTGCGCATGCTCTATTTGGCGGCCGGTCGCCACGACGATGCAGTAAAGCCAATCTCCAATGCCGACGAAGCCACTCAAGAATTCTGGAACGAAGAATTGTTCGGCCTGGCCACCGCGCTGGACGAGCAGCACATGCCCGACGTTCAGCTCCGCAATGCCGAGGCGGCCCAGCATTTACGCGATGCGGCGGCCCGGTTGGGTCAGTCGGGCAAGTTGATGGCCCGCAATCTGGCCTTTTGCACCGAAGTGCTCAGCTACGGCATCTACAAGCCGTTTCCGAAGAACGAATTCAAGCCAGGGCAGGAAGTGGTGCTATATGCCGAAGTAGAAAACTTTTCCAGCGACAACTCTGACAAAGGTTATCACACCGCCTTGAAGTGCAACTACCAACTGCTCGACAGCCGGGGCGCGCAGGTGGCGGAGCAAGAATACCCGACCACGGAAGAATGGTGCAAAAATCCGCGGCGCGACTTCTTTGTGCGATACTTTTTGTACCTGCCCAATCGAATTGACAGCGGCAATTACACACTGCAGTTGACCGTCGAAGACACGCTCGGCAACAAAACGGCGCAGTCGAGCATTCCGTTTACGATTGTCGGGGCCGATTGAGGACTTCGCCGGCCTCTACCCCAGCGCTATCCGCACCGTTTGCACCCCGTTTTGCACCGCCACGTCGACAATGCGCGGCGGCGACTCCCGCTTGAGCATGCTAATTTCTCCGTTGCGCTCCGTATAAGCGGCCCGCACTTCTTGCAAATTGTCGACCCCGCGCAGCCGAATCTGTTCGATCAAATCGTGATCCGAAATATGGTGGCGACGCATCGGTCGCAGCAACGCTTGTCCATTTTCGACCACCAATTCCGACGATCCTTTCAGTAAATTCCCGAACCAATGCGACCGGCACGCAATGGCCGTTAGCAGCCAATGGACCGCCACAATCACCGCCGAGGCCAATAACGTGCCGCTGATCGACCCACTCCCGGTAATTCCCCGGCTCAGCAGCGAACCCAGGATAAAACCCAAAATCACGTCCAGCGACGTCGTGCGGCTAATCAGTCGGCTTTTCCCGATGCGCACCACGACCAAGCCCGCCAAATACACCAGCGCTGCCCGCGCCGCCACCTGATACAATGCCAGCGGCGTCTCGGGAATGTCGCCGCCAAACAGTTGATGTAGAAAATTTCCCACGTGCTGCGCGAACGTGACGGTTTCGACGTCGGCAAGTAACATGACGTACTCCGAAAGATAGATGTTTGTGTGTAAGAAAGATCGACCAGGCACCAGACTACCAGCCTCCCATTTCCATGTCATCCTACGACGTCATTGTGATCGGCGGAGCCGGTGGCGTCGGCAGTGCTGCGCTATATCATTTGGCACAGCACGGCGTAAAAGTACTGGGCTTGGATCGCTTTCCGCCGGGGCACGATCGGGGCAGTTCTCACGGCCGCACCCGCATTATCCGCCAGGCCTACTTCGAACATTCAGATTACGTGCCGCTGCTGCTTCGCGCCTACGAACTGTGGGATGAACTGTCGCAGCGCTGCGGCAAACGGCTGTATCACGAAATCGGCCTATTGCAAATCGGGCCGTCCAATGGGCGAGTGGTTCCGGGGGTCCTCGAATCCGCCCGGCAGCACGGTTTATTAGTCGATCGCCTGACTGCCAGACAAGCAATGGCGCGCTTTCCGGCGTTCCGTATCCCCGATGATTGGGAAGCCGTTTTCGAGCAGCGCGCCGGTTATCTCGACGTGGAAGACTGCGTTTTAGCGCATCTGAGCGAAGCCCAAATACTCGGCGCCGAATTGCAAACCGGGGTGCAAGTGCTCTGTTGGTCCGTGGAAAATGGAACTGTGTCGGTCGACACCGACGCCGGCCAATTTCACGCCGGCAAATTAGTCATGGCGGCCGGAGCTTGGGCCGGACAACTTTTATCCCATCTCGGCATCCTACTGACGGTCCTCCGCGCTCCGGTGTTTTGGTATCCCATCATCGACGATGCATTAAGGGCCGACCGCGGCTGCCCTGCCTATCTGTTCGACACGCCCCAGTGCCCTTACGGCATTCCGCAAGTGGACGAATTCGGATTCAAAATCGCGGAACATGGCAACCGTGAAAAAAAGCAATCGCTGGCCGATCCGCTGCAGGTCAATCGACAGTTGGACCCCAACGATCAAGCCCGCGTGGAAGGGTTTCTCCGGGAACACATTCCCGGCGTAGGTCGGCCGCATCTGCATCACAGCGTGTGTCTCTACACCATGTCGCCCGATGAAAACTTCATTGTCGACGTGCATCCGCAATTTCCGCAAGTAGTGTTTGCGGCTGGGCTTTCCGGGCATGGCTTCAAGTTCACCTGCGTACTCGGTGAAATTTTGGCCGATTTGGCGCTGGCCGGCCGTACCAGTCACCCCATTGGCTTTCTAAACCGCCGGAGGTTTGGAACCGTGTAGAACTACCCCATAGAAGTTGCTCCCGCCGTTTTCAAACCTGTATTTTTCCTTAGCCAGTTGCCATAATATCCAAAGCATTGGCTCTTCTTGTCGGCGCGCTACTTCTGTGCTTCCCAGATTTAGGATGTCGAATTCTATGCTCATGGTTCACCGCTGTTTGTTCGTTGGTGTGTGCTGTTGGAGCCTGATCGCCGTTGGCATGGCCGCGGATTCCACCACGCCGGAGCCCGAGCGTCCTAAACCATCCGACCAACCCAAAGATGTGGTCGCCGGAAAGCTGGTTGTGTTCAACGACAACGGCGCCTGGTGTTGGTATCAAGATAAGCGGGTCATTGTCGATCCTGTCGCCGGAACCATGCTGATTGGCTCCGTGGCCAACAAGGCGGGCATGGGGGGCGAGCCGCGCCACGGAAACATTGATTCAACTGTTTACGACATCGCCGCCGGCTCCAGCCAACTCGTCGTGCTGCACGAGCATCAAGAAGCCGACGATCACGACGCGCCCGCCTTTTTAATCCGCCCCGACGGCCGTTACTTGGCCGTCTACACAAAGCACAATCACGATACGCTTACGCGCTGGCGAGTTTCCACCAATCCACACGATGCACTCCACTGGGGAGACGAGCAAACATTCGATTGGTCGCTGCCTCCGGCCTCGATCGGCAGTAATTTTTCAACCTATTCAAATCTGTTTTATCTCCCGGTGGAGAAGCGAACTTACGATTTCGTCCGCAGTGTCAATCGCGATCCCAGCTTTTTGGTTTCCACCGATGACGGCAGCACGTGGTCGTACGGTGGTAAGCTGCTGACCGACAACAACGTCGGCTATGTCGACGGCTATGTCAAATACGTCTCCAACGGCCAGGACCGCATCGATTTCATCACCACCGAGCATCATCCCCGCGATTTCAACAACAGCATTTATCACGGCTACGTCAAAGACGGAAAACTACACCGCTCCGATGGAACTGTGGTGAACGAAAATATCTTCGATCTGAATTCCAAAGCGCCCCCGGCCCACGAATTGACGACCGTGCTGGCCGCCAATACCCAGGTCGATGGCGAGAAGATGACCCACTGCTGGGACGCCGATTTGGCGCTCGACAGCGAAGGCCGGCCCTGTGCGCTCCTTACCTGCCGTGCCAACGACGATCCGGAAAACAGCAACTTCAACGATCATCGGTTTTTCTATGCCCGCTTCGACGGCCAGCAGTGGCAGACGCATCAACTGGCCAAAGGCGGCGCCCGGCTGTGGGAGCACGAGCAAGATTACATCGGCGGCGGATCGCTCGATCCGGATGACCCCAGCGTCCTATACATCTCCGTCCCCATCGATCCCCGCGACAACACACCCCTGACCAAGCACGAAATTTTCAAGGGGCAAACGACCGATGGCGGCGCCGCCTGGCTTTGGACGCCCATCACGCAAAATTCGTCCGTTGACAATTTACGGCCGATTGTCCGCCATTGGAATCCCGGCGCTACCGCCGTCCTATGGCTCCGCGGAAATATGCGCCGCAGCCAAGATTACGACATGCAAGTCGTGGGTGTGATTGATCAGAAGCAGTGAAGCCAAACTCCCTTTTCTTCGGATCCATGTCGGCTTCTAAAGGTTCGGTTCCGGGCTGCGGCGCCGCAGTTCGTCTCGCAGCCGGGCCGCTTCTTCAAAGCGTTCCTCGGCAACCGCCTGTTGCAAATCGGCCTTGAGTTGATCCAGCGGATCGGGCGGCGGCGGCGGAAGTGCTGGCTGACGATTCACCATTTGCTCTCGCCATTTTTCCAGGTGGACCAGCTCGCCGCAGCGGTCGGCCTTGTCCAGTTGCTCGTACTCACCCAAAAACTTCCGGATGCCCGCTATCCCTGCGTCGACAACTTTGATGGCCGCTTCGTAATCCCCCAATTCCACCAGCGGTGTGGCTACCGCTTTGGTGTGCATCATCGTCACGTAGGGTCGATATTGATCGAACAACAACCGGTCCTGGTCTTTGGCCGCGAATTCACGCACGAAGGCAAACAATTTCAGATTCCGCGAAGTGTCGCGGGCACACAACTCGTACCGTTCCAAATGCCAAAAGCTCAAATAGCGATGGTAATACTGCACCCCTTCACGCAGCAAAAGCTGGCACTGGTCGGGGGTCAGTTGGAACGACGCCCCGTCCGGATGCGCCGCATCGTGTTCTTTTTGACGGAGGCGATACAGATCGAACCACGATTCTTGCCCTTCAGGCCGCTGGCCGTCCGGCCGCCCGTCGATTTCCATTTGCAATAGTCCCAAATCCAGCCGCACTTGAATTTTATCGCGACCGTCGTCACCCCGGATAATCCGCACGGCGAACCGATCGGGGTCGTGTTCCCAGCCTTCGAGAATTGGGGTCAGATCGTTAGACACGGGCTAAATCAGGCAGTATGCCGTTGACGGTCGACTTGTAATTGAAAGCACGCGGTAATGCAATGCACGGACTATAAATGCGCACTAACTCACTATGATGGGGTCCGAAGGCTGATCGGGCAAGAGGAGCCGCGATAGGGTCGGCGACAGAAACCGCCTTCCGACTTTCTCCCCACCACGCGAAGCCGGCCTATTGGGTGGGTTCGCGGTTGATCGGTTCCATGATCTTTGTATTCCGCTCCACCGCCAACACAATGGTGCGTTGCGAGCTGCCGTCTTTCGTGGCGGCCACCAGTGGAATCACCTGTCGTCGATTCGGTAGATCGACCCGCACGCTGAAGCTGCCGTCCGGACGCAGCTTGATCGGCGCTCCTTGCAGGGTCACTTGTGCGTCAGGATGCGTCGTCCCGTGGATCACCATTTCCGTTTCCACGCGAAAGCGGACCGTGCGGTCCTGCGAAATCAACTGCTCCGCACTGTAGCGGTTGCTTAAGGTTGCCCCCACAGGTCGACGCAGACGCTCTTCCAACACCTCCTGCAATTCGCTGGAATTGGTCTCCGCTGAATAACCGCCGCTCATGGCGTAAATTTTATCACAATTTTCCACCACTTCCGTCCAATGGTTATCCAGCTTTTCGCTGCTCGTGCTGGCCGGCGTGCTGACCGTGTTGCTGCGGGCCAGCGAAAAAAACTGGCCGTTGCTCGCCAAATAGCCAATTAACAGCCGGTACGTTTGCGGGGGATTGCCCACGTCGATGTACCAATTTTTCACCCCCCCATGAATTGCGATGTCGCGCGCCACTCGTTCCGCGGCTGTGGATGAACCAGACCCGGACACTTCCAACACTCGCAACATCGGCTTGGCCGTATGCCAGTGTTGACCCAAGGCCGCTTGAGCCCGAACCACTCCGGCTGGCGTCAACTCCCAATAGGCGTGCAACCAATAGGGGTCGTGAACCATGACCACCAGCCGGTCTTTCGCGGGTGCCCCGGTACGGCCATCCAAACTATCAACCGCAAGTATTTTTGCCCGCATCAGCCGCACTTTCGCCTGTTCCAACCGCGCCGTGATTCGCGGATGATGCGTAGTCCGGCCGATCCTGCGCCGTGCAGAACTCCGATTTCCTGCCGAACTATTCCGGCCAGTAATTGCGCGCTTAATCGGCCTCGAATTTCTCATACTTACCCCGTTCTTGCTCGGCGATTTCGATGTCGCGCCAGCCCGCTTAGCAACGTGCAACAATGCCCGGACCAATTGATCTTTACGCATGGCGTGCCAGCCATTGACGCCTCGCTTGCGGGCCATGTCGGCCAAATCTTTGAGGCTTCGGGCACGTAGTGTTTGGGCGGTCATTCGTGGACGTCCCTTTACTTCTTCCCGGCGCTGCACAATTTGCGCAAACACCTGGTACAAGGTGATTTAAGAGAATCGTCCCTGACCTTCCGAATTCAACCTTGCGGTAACCTCTCGGCACTCCCTGTCCGGACGAGGCCGACGCTCTACGGCCCATCAACTTAAGTGATGAAGAAGGCACTATTTCCGGCCGGTTATTTCAGTTGCCAGAACCAGCCGGAACTACACCTGCTTATCCCGATTCTAACCAGAAATCGCAAAAAACGCAACTAATCGGCCGCATTAGTCTCGATTAAGCGTGAATATGCGACGATGTTCATAAGCTGTTTTTTGCTAGTAACTTATGTGTTTTTAAGACGCCGACGTCGGCCCGCAGTTCCAACTGATCACGGTTTTGTGGTCTCATAGACGTTCTTGGCCTGGTTCTTAGCAAGCCAATCAGCACTCCGCGCTCCTTGACACACCCGTCCGCAAGCCTTTTCTGTCAAATGGGATGCGCGGCCACGCAGGATTTCGTGAAAAAAATCACAAATTCATCCCACGACTCGTTGACGCCTAATCGGCCCCCGATTAGATTGTGCCCTAACCGTCTCCTGCGACATGGGTTGGAGCAGTGTTTGATGCGGTGCGACAGCCGGGTTTGGAGTGCCGGACTTCGGATGCAACGGATGCCAACGATGGGCTTCCATGAGAAAACAGTTCAATGGTTTTCTGCCGTCATCGTTCACCAATTTGTGATCCATGGATCATCCTCCCGAGGATAATCGCTCGATCATTTCGCTGGCGTACGGCTGGGCAACAACCATCATCGTGATTGCCGCTGAGATGGTCGTTCCTGGATTGATTGGCTTATGGATTGGTCATTGGTTCGGCGCTGGGGCGATGATCGTGCTGGCTTTGCTCGGCTTCGCCGCAGGCATGACGGTGGCAATCATGCATTTAATCAGGTTTACCAAAAGCAAAGATTTAAAGAACCTCTGATCCTTGTATGTTAAATCCCGCCGTGAAACAGCGGATTGCGGAATTGAGTCTGGCGCATCGACTCGCCCTTTCAGCGCTCGTGCTGGCCGCCATTTGCCTGGCGACTTTGCCGCTTGCGCTTACCCTATCGGGCGCCGATGGCCTTTGGGCCGATGGTTCCGCCGCCGCGGTGGTGTGGGGCGCTTCGGCAGCCGGCATGGCAATCGGCGAATTACTCCACGATTCGAATGCGGCATTTACGAAATTGTTAATCGGCATGATCATTCGCATGATCGTGCCACTCTCGGCATGCTTGGTTGCCCTGTTGTCGAAATCGCGCTTGGCCGATGCTGGTTTTGTGTTTTACATATTAGTGTTTTATCTCGCCGAATTGCCCGTCGACACCTTGCTGGCGGTGCTGCGACAGTTCGGCGCCAAGCCACTGGGATAACGAGTGGAATCTGTCCTCTTTACCGGGAAATTCGCCGCAAATCGATCTACGGATTATGGCCGAAGCTGAAGGACAACACGAAGACTTCCTCTCCCCAAGCCATTTGTTTGGCCACGTCCAGGATACCACGTACATCGATCTGCCCAAATTTTTGGGCGGACGCATCTCCCTGACGGGCGAAAAGGTTGAAGAGCGCGTCAACGTCGAGGGCTATCACTTCCAGCTCACCAAGTTCATGCTCATCGAGCTGACCGTGGCCCTGCTCATGGCGGTCGTCTTCATCCGCCTGGCGAACCGCATGAAAAAAAGCGATACGCCCAAAGGCCGCTGGTGGAACATGCTGGAAGCCATGCTCGTTTTCATTCGCGATCAAGTCGCCCACCCGGCCATTGGCCACGATGCCCAGCGCTTTCTGCCCTTCCTCTGGAACGCCTTTTTCTTCGTTTTAATTTGCAATTTGTTCGGCCTGCTTCCCTGGGCCGGTTCGCCCACCGCGTCCCTTTCGGTCACCGGCGCGCTGGCGATCATCACCTTTATCGTCGTGCTGTCGACGGGGATGGGAAAATTCGGGGCGCTCGGGTTTTGGAAAGCGCAAGTGCCGCACCTCGAATTGCCGTTTGTCCTTTCCATCTTCCTCATCCCCATGATTTTTGTCATCGAAGTCATCGGCATGTTCATCAAGCACGGCGTGTTGGCGATTCGTCTTTTGGCGAACATGTTGGCCGGCCACCTCGTGTTGGCGGTCATCCTGGCCTTTATCGGGGCGACGGCCACCAGCATTTTATTCTGGGGCGTTATGCCCATCAGTGTGCTCAGCATCGTCACGTTGAGTTTATTGGAGCTATTAGTCGCTTTTATCCAAGCTTATGTTTTCACATTTTTGTCGGCGTTGTTTATCGGAATGGCGGTCCACCCGCATTGACGTAAGCGATCCAAATCGCCTTCCGAAACAGTGCCCAACATTCAAAAGGAGATGCAAGAGTGAATAAGTTGACCCGTGTTTTTGCCTTGTGTGCGCTGATGTTACTGGTGGCTTCCCCGGCCATGGCGCAAGGGCCGGCCGCTGGCGGAGCTCCGCCGGCGCCGTTCAGTATGGACCTGGGAATTGCCTTGGGCGCAGGCATCGTCATTTTGGGCGCCGGGTTCGGTATCGGCCGTATCGGCGGTTCCGCGGTAGAAAGTATGGCCCGGCAGCCGGAAGTGGCTGACAAAATCCAAGGCGCGATGATCGTCTCGGCGGCCTTGATCGAAGGCGCCACCTTTTTCGCACTGTTGGTTTGCTTGTTGAAGCTGTTCTTCAAATAAGCCGGAAGCGGTTTCGCCGCCAGCCCCTAGCGTGGCTCAAGCGCGCTATCGGCTCGTTGGTATATTGTCATTTGGTCGCAAATCAAGGATCTGTTCCATGCCATGTTTTTCCAAACGGGCGATGGTCCTGCGTCAGTGGCGGCAGGCTTTTGCCTGCTGGTTTTGCTCCGCACTGGTGGTAAGCGCAACGTGGCTGACTATCCCCAGCGTTGCCCGCGCCGCCGACGAGGCCCCTCCCGCCGCATCCGCCGGCAATCCGCCCCCCGCGGAAAGTCATCCCGACCCGCTGCAGTTCAAAACCGATTTGGCCTTGTGGACATTCGTGGTCTTTGTCGTGTTGTTCATCGTGCTGAAAAAATTCGCCTGGGGCCCCATTGCCCAATCCTTGGATCGCCGCGAGCACCACATTGCCGACAACATCGAAGCCGCCCGCCGCAGGGACGAAGAAGCCCGGCAATTGCTGGCCGAATATGAACGCAAACTGGCCGGCGCCGCCGACCAGGTTCGCGCCATGTTGGACGAAGCCCGGCAAGCCGCCGAACACACCAAGCAGGAAATCGTGGCGGAAGCGAAAGCCGCCGCCCAGGGCGAGCACGAACGCGCCATGCGCGATATTCGTTCGGCCGCCGACGCCGCGGTCGAGCAGCTTTCGGAAAAAAGTGCCGATTTAGCCGTGCAGCTGGCCGGTAAGATCATCACCACCAAGCTCACCCCCGAGGAGCGCTCGCGGTTAGTCAAAGATTCGCTCTCCAAATTCGCCAGTGTTTCCCCCAGTAAAAATTGATGTCCTTATTTAGCCCCCGGTCAATGACCGGGGGGCAAGTGCGCCCCATGCCCGATCAACTCACCACGCCCCGTCTGTTCTCCAAACTGCCCACCTATGACACGGGCATCTGGCGCACGGCGGAAGTGTATGCTGAGGCGTTGATCGCCGCTTCCGAAAAGGCCGGCAAGACCGACGAAGTGCTGCAAGAATTCGATTCGCTCATCGACGACGTGCTCGACAAGCTGCCAAAATTGGATGCGTTGCTGAAGTCCAGTTTTGTCGAAGAAGACGCGAAAGCCGCCATCCTCAAAAAGGCGTTGGGCAAACTGGCCTCGCCGGTGTTTCTCAGCTTTCTAGAGGTTGTGGCACGGCATGGCCGGATGGATATGCTCCGGCTGATGCATCTGCACGCACACGAAGAGTTCAATCGCGTTCGAAACCGGGTGCGGGTCATGGTCAGCACCGCGGAGCCGCTCGATGCAGGCACGGAACAGGCACTCACCCAGGAAATTCAAAAGCGGCTGCATTTGCTGCCGCTGGTAGATAAACAAGTTCGTCCCGAACTCATCGGCGGAATGGTGTTGCGAGTCGGTGATCGGGTGTACGACGGATCAATCGCTACGCAGCTCAAGCGGCTGCGGGAACAAATGGTGACCAGGAGCATCAATGAAATTCAAAGCCGACGAGATCGCTTCAGTTCTGCAAACTGAAATCGAACAGTATCAATCCCACATCGACGTCCGCGAAGTCGGGCGCGTGCTGGAAGTTGGCGACGGCATCGCCCGCGTCTACGGCCTCTCCAGCGTCATGGCCGGCGAAATGGTCGAATTTCCCGGCGGCGTCACCGGCTTGGCCTTCAACCTCGAAGAAAATTCCGTCGGGGTCATCATCCTCGGCGATTATTTGAAAATCGAGGAAGGCGACGAAGTCCGCAGCACGGGTCGGCTCCTCAGCGTCCCCGTTGGCGAGGCCGTGATGGGCCGCGTGCTGGATCCGCTCGGCAATCCGCTCGACGGCAAAGGACCCGTCGTTACCACCGAACGCCGCCCCGTGGAATCCATGGCGCCCGGCATCGCCGGTCGCCAACCTGTGCGCGAGCCGCTGCAGACGGGCCTGAAAGCCGTCGACGCCATGACGCCCATCGGACGCGGCCAGCGCGAGCTTATCATCGGCGATCGCAAAACCGGAAAAACCGCCATCGGCATCGATGCCATTATCAATCAAAAAAATAGCGGCGTAAAATGCTTTTACGTGGCGGTGGGGCAGAAAGAATCGTCGGTGGCCAACACCATCGAATCGCTCCGCAAGCATGGCGCCATGGATTACACCACCGTCATTCTGGCCGGAGCCAGCGCCCCTGCTCCGCTGCAATACATTGCTCCCTACGCCGGCACCGCCATGGCCGAGTATTTCATGTACAACAAGCAGCATGCGCTGATTGTGTACGACGATTTGTCGCGCCAGGCCCAAGCCTATCGCCAGTTGTCGCTGTTGTTGCGTCGCCCGCCGGGCCGCGAAGCCTACCCCGGAGACGTTTTTTACGCCCACAGCCGCCTGCTGGAGCGATCCGCCAAATTGAGCGACGATTTGGGCGGCGGCTCGCTCACTTCGCTCCCCATTATCGAAACGCTGGAAGGCGAAGTTTCCGCCTACATTCCCACCAACGTCATCTCCATCACCGACGGCCAAATTTATTTGCAGCCCAACTTATTTTTCGCCGGCATTCGCCCCGCCATGAACGTGGGCATTTCGGTCAGCCGCGTCGGCGGCGCCGCCCAAATCAAGGCCATGAAAAAGAAAGAAGTCGCCGGCGGTTTGCGACTGGCCCTGGCCGCCTTCCGCGAGTTGGAAGCGTTCGCCCAATTAGGCACCGATCTCGATGCCGCCACCCAGCAGCAGCTCGACCGCGGTTACCGCATGGTCGAGTTGCTCAAGCAGGGGCAATACCAACCGATGGAAGTCGTCGACCAGGTGCTCAGTATTTACGCCGGCAACCAAGGGCATTTGGATCAAGTGCCGCGTAACCAGGTGGCAGCCTGGGAAAAGGCCTACCTCACGTTTATCAAAGATCAAAAACCCGATATCCGCAAAAAAATCGCCGACACCAAAGATCTCGATGCCGACACCATGAAAGCCCTCGATGCCGCCATCGCGCAGTTCAAAACCCAATTCGGCGGCGCGCAAAAGAAAGAACCTGCACTGGCGAAGGTTTGAGAAGCGAACGATGAAATTTCTTCATCTGAGAATTACGTCGCTGAAAGCCGACATGGTTATTGTCGCAGGAATAGGAGCAGCATGTATTGCCATTGCATTCGTATTCCCGTCCATTTGGAGTCCAGCAGGGATTTTGGCCGGAATCATGAATTTAATCAGTGCGAAGAGATTGCGTGCGAAGTTGGTGAATGCTAACCGCTAATTGCTAACCGCTTTTTTATGGCCAAAGCCCGAGCACTCGATAAACGCCGCCGTTCCGTCCGCAACATTCGCAAAATTACGCGGACCATGGAATTGATCGCCACCGCGCGCTTCAAAAAAGCCATGGACCGCGCTCATGCCGCCACGGCCTACACCAAGCGCATTACCAAGCTCGTTTCCGATTTGTCAAAAACCGGCCTGGAAGTCAGCCATCCCCTTCTTCAGCCTCGCGAAAAAACCAACCGCGCCATTTTGCTGGTCATCACCGGCAACCGCGGCCTGTGCGGCGGATATAACTCCAATGCGTTTCGCATAGCCTGGGCCCGCTACAACGAGCTGAAAGCCGCCATCCCGCAAGTCGACTTGGAAATTTCCGGCAAGCGCGGCATCGCCGCCTTCAAATACCGGGGGCTGAAAGGCAGCCAGCAATATACGCACTTCGAAGATAAACCCTCGTTCACCGAGGTTAATCTGCTGGCCACGCGCTACTTGGACGATTACATCACCGGCGCGCTCGATCGGCTCGACGTGGTTTACACCCGCTTCGACAGCCTGAGCAAGCAAACCACCGTGGTCGAAACGCTGCTGCCGCTGGCCTCGCTGTCGTTGCCCGATGTGGGTAAAGGCGCAACCGCTACACCGCAAGCGGAAAGTAAATCGGCCCCCGAAACGCAGTACGAATTTCTTCCTTCGGCCGCCAGCATTTTGGAAGAAGTCGTGCCCACCAGTTTCCGCGTTAAGTTGTTCAAGTGCTTCCTCGATTCCGCCGTCAGCGAGCAAATTGCCCGCAAAGTGGCCATGAAGTCAGCCACCGACAACGCCGACAAGCTGATCAAATCGCTGGCCATGGCCTACAACCGGGCCCGCCAAAGCCAAATCACCGGCGAAATTATGGAAGTCCTTGGCGGCGTCGAAGCGCTGAAAGGATAAACCGAACACCATTCAACCCCTGGTCATTAACCGGGGGCTAATTACAACTCACCACCCACTACTAACCACTCACCAAACTCATGGCTACTGCAACCGCCCCGTCAAAACAACCTTCCGGCCAACCGTCCACCGCCCAGCACACCGGCAAGGTTACGCAAGTCATCGGCTCCACCTTCGACGTGGAATTTCCCGAAGAACATCTCCCCCTCATTTACAACGCCATTACCGTCGACGCCGACGTGAAAGGCGCCAAAATCCATCTCACCGGCGAAGTGCAGCAACACCTCGGCGGCGGCCGTGTCCGCTGCGTGGCCTTGGGCAGCACCGACGGCATGGTCCGCGGCATGGAAGTCATCGATACCGGCGGCCCCGTCACCGTACCCGTGGGAAAAGAAACCCTGGGGCGCGTGTTCAATCTGCTGGGCGAGCCCATCGACAACCGCGGCCCGGTGAAGGCCGAAGAGCGCTGGCCCATTCATCGCGATCCCCCGGCCGTCACCGATCTGTCCACAAAAACCGAAGTCTTCGAAACCGGCATCAAGGTCATCGATTTGCTCACCCCCTTCGTCCGCGGCGGAAAAGCCGGGCTGTTCGGCGGGGCCGGTTTGGGAAAAACCGTCATCCTCACCGAGCTTATCGCCCGCATCGCCAGCGCGCACGGCGGTTACTCCGTATTCGCCGGGGTTGGAGAGCGCACTCGGGAAGGCACCGACCTCTGGCTCGAAATGCAGGAAGCCAAAATCGGCGATACCGGCCGACACGTCATCGAACAAACCTGCATGGTCTTCGGCCAAATGAACGAACCCCCCGGAGCCCGCTTGCGGGTCGCCCTGTCGGCCCTGACGATGGCCGAGTATTTCCGCGATAAAACCGGCGCCGACACGCTGTTGTTCATCGATAACATTTTCCGCTTCTCGCAGGCCGGCAGCGAAGTGTCCGCCCTCTTGGGACGCATGCCCAGTGCCGTGGGTTATCAGCCCACGCTCGGCACCGAAATGGGCGCCCTGCAAGAGCGAATCGCCTCCACTTCCCGCGGCGCTATCACCAGCGTGCAGGCCGTGTACGTGCCGGCTGATGATCCCACCGATCCCGCCCCGGCCACCGCCTTCGGCCAGCTCGATGCGTTTTTGTACCTGGAACGCGCCATTTCGGAAAAAGGCATTTACCCCGCTGTCGATCCCCTGGCTTCGTCCAGCCGCATTTTGGATCCGCAATACGTGGGCGACCGCCACTACGCCATCGCCCGCCGCGTGCAAGGCATTTTGCAGCGCTACCGCGAGCTGCAAGACATCATCGCCATTCTCGGCGTGGAAGAACTGGCCGAAGAAGACAAGCAAATTGTGAATCGAGCCCGCCGCATCGAACGGTTCCTGTCGCAGCCGTTCTTGGTGGCCGAGGTGTTCACCGGCAAGCCGGGCGAAATTACCCCGCTCCGCGAAACCATCCGCAGCTTCGAGGAAATCTGCGATGGCAAATGGGATCACCTGCCCGAGCAAGCGTTTATGTACGTCGGACAAATCGAGCAAGCGGAAGAACAGGCCAAGAAAATGGCCGCCGCCGCCAAAAAATAACCACAAAGCCGGCGATGGTATCGCCGGTTTGCCACCCATCATCCCACATGCCCGACCATTACGAGTCTGGAGTCGACGTCACCAGCCCCATCCCGGTGTTGGAGTGCGTCGTCGTTACCCCGGAAGCCACTGCTCTGGAAACGCCGGCGCAGTTTGTCATCCTCCCCCTTTATGACGGTGAGATGGGAGTTTGGCCCCATCACAGCCCGTTTATCGGCCGCCTCGGTTACGGCGAGTTGCGGGTCAAGGAAAATGGCAAACTCTTCCGGTTTTACGTGGATGGCGGGTTCGTGCAAGTGGCCGATGGCGTCGTTTCCGTCCTCACCAACAACGCCGTGCCGGCAGATAAACTTAACGTCGCCGTCGCTCGCGAACAGTTGGCTGCCGCTCGGGCCCGCAAAGCCAACTCGCCCGAGTTGCTGGCCATTCGCGAACGCCTCCAGCAGCAAGCCCGCGCTCAATTGCGTATCGCCGAACATGGAAGGTCACCGTCTGATATTCATGTGGGCGGATCTGCTGACGCCCGTATGTCTAGTTAATTGCTAGCCACTAATAGATCGCATAAACCTGTCCAGCGGACTACCAGACGGCGAATCGCGGCAATTCGGTGGATCGGCCAGCATCTATCGCTGAGGGCGGTTGGAAATGGCTGCCGAAGATGAATCATGGAGTGGCATCCGTATCCAGCATTCAGACGGCCGATTCAATCAACAGTCGGATAAATTTGCAGCGAGGTTCCTCTTGGCGAGCGATGTGATTGGATGGGTCGAAATTGACGAGCTGGTGTCCGAGATCGGCGCCGCGCTTACTCCCGCCCAGCGACCGTTTTGCCCTAGAACCGGCAACCGTGCCCATCGGATGACAACCGATCCAGTCACTCCGATAAACCTTGCCGACTCAAAGCTTAGCGGGACGGAGTTTGTCGAAGTCGATGCCGATCAGCTACTGACTGATTTGGAAGCCGAATTTGTGCGGATTTTACGGCGCTTCCGGGCCAAGTAGCTTATATCCGTGCGACCCGCCGCCTACCGACAGCCGCCCGCTTCTCCCTAAATCACGTAATTCAGCGTCGGTTCCAGTTCCCCCAACCCT
>DATJYL010000059.1 GCA_035499655.1 Pirellulales bacterium | reverse complement strand
CGAACGTGTTGTACGGAAGCAAGTTTCCGGCGCTGGTTTTCAGCATTCCGCCGGAAAACGTGCGCAAGGCCGCCGCGGTGGCGGCATCGGAGCCGTAGATCATCGAGCCGTCGATAAACGAGGTATCGAGATTGACGAACTGCGCCGGGTTGCCGGCGCTGGTGCCGGTGCCATCGGCGATTTGCGAACGGTTAAAGGCAATCGACAAGTCGCCTTGGTCCGTCGGGTCGAAGGTCGGATCGCCGGCGGGAATGGGAATGTTCATCGCCACGCTGCCCCCTTCGGTCAGGTCGATATCGTGGTCGATGAATTGGCCCCAAGCGTAGACGAAATCGGTCATGTTCCGATTGTTGTTCAAATCCTGCTCGACGCCGGCAAGATCTTGATTGGCGATCAAGTTGGAAATGGCGCGAGCGGAAGGCAACGCTTGGCCGTTGGGGGTGGAAATGCCATCGCCAAACAGCGCGGCAGCCAACCGAGTAAAGTCGGTATCGGCTGCGCCCCAAGTTGGATTGGCGACGTTATTCCCCACGCCGTTGATGGGCTCCGGCGGCAGAATGGAAATCGGGCTGGAGGCGGTCATCATGTTCCTTGGTTCCAATGCCTCCGGACCATGCAGAATGGATTTGATACGACTCCGCGGTTTGGAATACGTGACCAACACACGGTCTGCGGAAAGCTCGAGCAATCGACGGGTTCCGAAATTCATCTTTCTCATGGTTCACTCCTGACGATTTGAACATGAAAAAGCCCCTTCTTGAAAAAAAGCGCGCACACATGCGCACAGAAATCCCACATACGGCGGCGCGACACCACCGTGTTCAGATAAGCTCCGTCTAATAGTGTTGCCGCGGGGAAGCGAGCGCCGTCAGCACGCCCGCTGAAATATTTCCCCGCGCAGAACGAAACTCGATTGGTGCGACGGGGGCCAGGGGCGTGCGAAACGAACTGCTTCCCGCGAAAAAACAGAAAAGCGACGAGTGCCAGCTCGTCAAAAAAGGCGGGTTTTTCCCCTGCATTTGCGAACATAACACTGCAGTGTAGGTTTGTCAACCATTTTCTGGCGTCCCGCTGAAAATAGGGGATGGGGGGAAGGAATGCACGCTCGTTGGGGAAGAACGCACGCGAGGTGGTGGCAGAGCATTCATTGCCAACACGTGGTTGGGAAGGGGCAAACGATGCGCATGGGGCGGAAACCAGGGCGGCCCTTGAGTTGTGCTTGGCCATCGGTTACCTTGAGTCAGCAACGCTTCCACCGTCGTGTTTTTTGAAAGCAATTCAAGTTCTTGAAATTGCTTTCGCATCAGGAGCTACCATGGCGGACTCTAGTCGGCGCATCGAACAGGCATTTAATCTGGCGAAAGAACAGTATGCCGAGTTGGGCGTGGACGCAAACGCCGCGCTGGAGCGACTGGCGGGCATTCCCATTTCGCTCCACTGCTGGCAGGGGGACGACGTCGGCGGGTTTGAGAACACCGGCAGCGAGCTGGGGGGTGGCTTGGCGGTCACGGGCAACTATTTGGGACGAGCCCGCACACCCCAGGAATTGCGTGCCGATTTTGAAAAGGCGCTGTCGGTCATACCCGGCCGGCACCGCATTAACTTGCACGCCTGTTATATCGACCCGGCCGACACGGGCGGCCGACGCATCGAACGCAACCGCTTGGAGCCGGCCCACTTTCAAAGCTGGATCGATTGGGCCCGGCAAATCAAAATTGGCATCGATTTTAATCCCACGTACTTCGCGCACCCCAAGGCAGCCGACGGGTTCACGCTGGCACACGCCAATGCCGACATCCGCAAATACTGGATCGACCACGGCATTGCCTGCCGCAGAATTGGCGCTGCGATGGGTCAGGCGCTGGGCTCGGTGTGCGTAACCAACATTTGGATTCCCGACGGCTTGAAAGATTTGCCCGTCGATCGGGCTGCGCCGCGCCGGCGCCTGGCCGAATCGCTGGACGCCATTTTTGCCGAGCCGCTTGATCCGCGTCACAACCTGGATGCCGTCGAAGGCAAGTTGTTTGGCATCGGCTCGGAAAGTTATGTTGTCGGCTCGCACGAATTTTACCTGGGTTACGCCGTGGCCCATAAAAAATTGGTTTGCCTCGATGCCGGGCATTATCATCCGACTGAATCATTGGCCGATAAAATTTCCGCCGTGCTGCAATGGCTAGACAGAATCCTGCTTCACGTCAGCCGCGGCGTCCGTTGGGATAGCGACCACGTGGTCATTCAAACCGACGACCTGTTGGCCATTGCCCAGGAACTGGTCCGCGGCAACTTTCTGGGCCGCACGCACATTGGGTTGGATTATTTCGACGCCAGCATTAACCGCGTGGCCGCCTGGGTGATTGGCACCCGCGCCATGCTAAAGGCCCTGTTAGCCGCGCTGTTGGAGCCCATCGGCAAGCTGCGCGAAATGGAATTGGCCGGAGATTATACGGGCCGGCTGGCCATGCTGGAGCAATTGAAATCGCTCCCCGTGGGCGCCGTTTGGGATTACTACTGCGCCAAGCACAATGTGCTCAGCGAACAAGCCTGGATCGGTGATATCCGCGAGTATGAGCGGACGGTGCTCTCCCGTCGCAGCTAAAGGTTGTTCGTGAACAGGCTACTCAAGCTCAAAAAGTCCGCACGCTTTTCGCCGGCGAGCATGCGCTGGGACGTGTCTGGTTCGAATTGCCGCCGGCCAATTTGGTCGGCATCTTGACGAGGGGCACGTTGTCGGTCACCATATCCATGGCGCGGCTAAGTGCCCGGGGGGCCGCTTCGCCAAGTTCGCTTATTCTAGCGGCGGGGGATTCCTTAAGAAATTCGCCACTGGCCGTGTTGCGTTTGG
>DATJYL010000058.1 GCA_035499655.1 Pirellulales bacterium | reverse complement strand
TTCTGATTGCCGCATCGCTAATGCAATTTGCTCTTCCGTAAATCGCTTTCCCTTCATGGTCCAGGTTCTCCTTTCCAAAATGCAAAGTTACAAAAAACCTCGCATTCCGTCTGGACCAAGAATCGGGGAGCAGGTCACGTTCGTAGCGGCAACGCTGGCGCGGCATTATCATTGACCTCAGGTCTGAGGTCACTCAAATACTCAACGCCATTGACGAGGGAGATATTAATGCGAGCGCAGAACTATTGCCGCTGGTGTATGAACAGGTGCGGAAATTAGCTTCACAAAAAATCGCCCAAGAAAAGTCAGGCAAACGCTTCAGCCCATGGCGCTGTCGGTTTACCCATTAACGAGCCTTTCGGCCTTTCAAATCTCCTCTTTGATCTAGTCATCTGACAATCTAGCACTTACTATAATGTCCGTTCGCGCGAAATATCTAAGCTGCGTGGGGCTTGGCTTTATTATCGCTCACAATATATACAGCTTCAGACGAAATACCAATCGTGGAAAGATCCGAAGGTAATCAAGTCATTAAAAAGGGTGAGTGAGTGATGTCTGACAAAGAAGCGGATCGATCCCGAAGAGAAAAACGCCGGGGACAACAATCGAGAGAAAAGGATGCGAGACGCGCAGCACAATCGCGGACTGCGAATCTGGAATCCAAAGCGAAAAATAAAAAAGAGAACTTAGACCTTAAAATCGTCAAATTGGTCGACAAGGGCTATTCTATCGCGTCCGTTGCTAAACGATTGGGGCTTACTGTTCGACGGATCAACATGGCGACAGATGCCGTTCATCGATGATCTATGCTACCCCCAAGCTCGTAAAACTGTGACGAATGATCGACAAGATTTTCTCGTGTACACCCTGAGACCTAACAGCACGGTCCCAGTGCTCATCATTGGGAAACTCTTTGCGTACTATTCGATCCAGATTTTCCACGAGGGCCTGGTCTTTTTGTGTATGGCCGAAGTCAAAGTAGGAAATCTGCTGGATCAAGTCGCTCCAGCAATGGTACGTCGGGCCCCGCGACTTCTTCGATCCGTTATCGGAAAAAGGCTTCTTGCAGAAAAATCGGATTGCGTTCAACTGTTTTTCATCGGCCATGTTTTTTCTTCTTTGAGTTTGGTGGCATGGGATGTTATTTCAACTGTGCGATAATTGCAGTCAAACCGAGATTGTACTTTTGAAGATTGCGCCATGTCGCTGCAACGAAATGTAACCGCGGTTTGATGTTCTTACTCCAACAATGTCATTCCAGGTCGTTTTTTTGCTGAAGGTGCAGGACAATTTCGTAAATAGCTGAGCAGATCGGAAAGTTGTGCTTTGGCGAGCGCAATGCAGGTGTCGGCGCCCCCATAATAAATGCGGATGCCTCCGCTGGCCTGGTCTAAAATCCAGCCGCATGGAAACACGACTCCACTCACATCTCCTTGGCGTTCGTAGGGCATTTCGGGCGCAAAAATCCATTCGTCACTGCGATGAAGAACGCGGCACGGATCTTCCAAATCCAATAGCGCCAGCCCCAAGCGATACAAACATCCGCCGGCAGTGTTTCGAACGCCGTGATACAACATTAACCAGCCTTCTGGCGTTTCCAAGGGTGGCGGGCTTAGACCGATTTTGTTTGCATCCCACCAGGCACCACGCCGCGCGTGCAAGAGGATATGATGATCGCCCCAATGCGTGAGATCGGGCGAAAACGAAAGCCAAATATGCGCCCCGGAGCTTCCAGTGGAGACCGGCCGATGAATCATCGCATAGCGGCCGTTAAATTTCCGCGGAAAAACAGCAGCGTCCTTGTCTTCGGGAGGCATGACTGGTCCGAGCCGATTGAACGTCACGAAATCTTTGGTTGCCGCCAACGATACCAATGGTCCGCTGGGGGAGAATGCAGTGTAAGCAATAATCCATTCTTTGCGCTCTTCAACCCATGTCAGTCGCGGATCTTCCACACCCCAAGCTTCCTCTGAAAAATTCGCGGGATCAGGTAGAAAGCTTGGTTTGGAATCAATTTGCCAGTTCGAGATGCCATCGTTGCTTCTGGCCACTGTCAGATGCGAATGACCGCGTCGATCTTCAACGCGAACCAATAAAACAGTTTCGTTGCCCACCTGACACGCACCGGCGTTGAAAGCGGTATGCGCTGGATAGGGCCAATCCTGAGCGGTAAGGATCGGATTGTCCGGATGCCGATGGAACAGCTCGGTATACAAGCTGGGGATTTTCGATTCTCGAAGCATTGAGATTTCCTTATCTGTTGAAAAACATTTCCTCTGCAAACTATTTGAGATCAGACGCGTGCAATTCCGGCCTCCAATGAATCGTTCACCGCGTGCTGCATTTCTATGTTATGCACCTCCGTCCACAAATGAGCCAGCGTCGATTCCGCTCCTTGGTTCCGATTTAGTCCCGACGCTTGCAGACCGTCGAAGCAGCCGCCCGACTCCGCATCGATCATTTGCTGTTTGAGACTGTTTCGACCGTGGAACCAATCATGCGCTCGGCAAAAGATCGATAAATATTTTTCGTCTCGCAGTAGACAGAATGCGGCCAGTGCGGCATCGGCCATCATTGCCGCTTCCACGGGCTGTTGATCGTACAGCGACTTGCGCTCGCCGTGTGAGTACCAATCGCTGTTGCCAATCGGCCAAAAAACATTTTCCGATGTTGTGGAACGATCGAGGAATGCGAACGATTTTTCGGCTACATCGGCAAAATCTTCAGCGGGCCAACGCTGCGCGGCAATAAACAGAGCGTGAGGTAATACCGCATTCGCATAGGTCAGGCGGGACTCATACCATTGCCAATCGGGCCGCTCGGAACGGCGGTAGCATTCCACCAGCCGCTGGGCTGCAGACCGGGCTACCGTTTCCAAAAATTCGATGTCCTTAACGCCGGCAGCCCACAAGTGTCCCCAGGCTAAAATCACATACGCCTGGGCGCGTAAACTACGCAAGTCGGCCAGTACGGGCAGAACGTAGTCGATCAATTCACGAGCCAACGCACGATAGCCATCGGGCAGATTGCTGCTAAGTACTTCGGCCAGTGCGCGGATGGCTTGGCCCTGGCAATCGCCGGTGCCCCCGGCATCTAGCCAATCGCGTTGGTAGCTTAGGAAGTTATGAAAACCGCGCACCGGGTGACGGGCATGCTCCAAAAAACTCAGATAATTTATAATCCGATCTAACATGCGATTGTCTGGGTCGTGACTCCACAAACGCACGCAGAGCCGTAAAGCCCGAGCGTTATCGTCAGTGGTGTAACCGCTTTCGCGGCGAGGAACGCTGTAAATGGCATGTTGGATCAGACCCGTTGAATCGGTCATGCGATCCAGATGATCTAAAATAATCCAATCGTGAACCGGCATTATTTGCCTCCCTGCGTGACTTTGGAACGGCGGCGTGCATTGCTAGGTACGAGAGCAGTGCGGGAAATTTGCGATGCTAGACCGGATTCATTCATCTGCGCGACATGGTTGAATAATTCCAAATAACGTTGCCCCACGTTGGGCCATGCCATCGGCTTGGCATATTCGTAAGCTGTCCGCCGAGTTTTAATTTGGTAAGCAGTGTCGTTTAGAAATCGGATTGTCGCCTCGGCAAAGCCAGCACTGTAACCAAACGGAACGAGGAGCCCTCGACCATCGGCTAGCACTTCTTGAGCGTATAAATAGGGCGTGCTGACCACGGCCAATCCAGCGGCCAAGGCATAGGCCAAAGTGCCGCTGGCGATCTGGTCTTTTCCAGGATATGGAGTAACAAATACGTCGCAGGTTTGCAGGTGTGCGAGAAGTTCAGGCAAACTGAGAAATTGATTGATAAACTGCACGTGCTTTCCGACGCCTAATTTCTCCGCTATGTCGACTAAACTTTCGCGATACACCTCACCTTCCTGACGCTTTACTTGTGGGTGTGTGGCGCCCACGATCAGGTACATCGCCCGCGGACATGCCGTGACAATCTGAGGCATGGCCTGAATCATGTATTCCAGTCCTTTACCACGATTGATTAACCCAAACGTACAGATGACTTGTCGGCCCGTGAAGCCCAATCGTGTTTTTTGCCGTTCGTCGCGCTTAAATGGCACTCCTGGAACACCATGCGGGATGACTTGGACGGTGCTTGCCGGCACGCTGTACACGTCGGCGAGCAACTGGCGTGCGACGTTCGTCATCACGATAATGCCATGACTGTGGAATGCGAGATTTTGGATCACATGCCTGGGCAGCGGATCGGGCTGCGTCAGCAGTGTATGGAAAGTCGTGACAATCGGTTTGCGACAAGCGTGCACAAATTTCAAGATGCGGTCACCCCATTCGCCGGGATAGAGACCGAACTCGTGCTGCAAGCTCACGACATCGCAGGGGCCATCGTTGGCAATTTCGGCCGCCATGTTGTACGCATCATCGCGGTTGTTATCGATCACATGCACCACGCGCGGATCGTCATAACTCAACGGCTGCGTTTTCTGAATTGCCGCCACCGATGAAATTGGCTCCGCAGCCGCCAAGTCTACGGCGTCAGCGGAATCGCGCGTGAACGTTGCCAGGCCGCATTCTTCAGGCGGATAAGTCGATATAAATAACGGTCGAACTGCATGCACCACTCGTCACCTCCTGCGTAGTTTCCGCTTGAAGTCGACAACTTGACCGATCAGCGAAATTCCTGAGGCTTAATCGGCGATGCTCTGATTCAAATGCGTCCTAGAAGCAATAGAATGAGCAATATTACTGCCACTAATCCCAGTCCGCCGCTGGGGGCGTAGCCCCAATTTCGACTATGGTTCCAAGTGGGCAATGTGCCCAGCAGTCCCAAAACTAATAAGACAATTAAAATCGTCACTAACATATCCGTTCTCCTCAGGAAAAGTTTCGAACATAAACATTCATTTCAGATGGCATCTTTTGTGCGAATCCGCGATGGAGCCGACCGACGAAACCAAAGGCCTCCGAGCAGGACACCGACGGTCGTCGCGATCAATGCGGACCTGAATGGCCGTCTCTGAATCATGTGCATTAGCCGGTGTTCCACTCGAAGCACTTTGCTACGGCCGTCTTCGTAGCGTTCTGCGCCCGTCTTGCTAATTTCGCGCAGCTTCTGTTGAGTGGCGTTTCTCACCGCGCCGTTCATTTTGTGAAGCTCTTTGGATACTTTCTTCGCCTGTTTTCGAAGCCGATCACTTGCATTAGGCATGCCTAAATCCTTTCAAAAAACCACCGATAAAAATTTGTTACAACCGATAGCGTCTTGTCTTATTTCTCAAGGACGCGCCGCCGGCGGATTTTCACCAGTCTGTTTGACATCCTTTTCCGTGGTGATAGTTGTCTTTCCGCCCGGTGTGGTAATTTCTGTTTCAGTCTTCGTAGACGACTTATCGCTGCAACCAGCAGCGCACGCAAAAAACAAGCTTGAGATCAAGACCGTACAAACAAATCGCTTCATGGGATATGTCTCCAATTTCAAAATTCTCGATAAGTTCCGCCAGTTTCTACGAGAAACCGGCGTTGGACCACCGAATCACTTTTCCTCCAAGTAAACACTTTTAGAGACGCTGCGGATGACTCGCGGCGCGCTTGCAGCCACATCCATGGTGCCAATCAATGGTGCGCGAGTCACACCGCAGCGCCAGTTACAATTGTTCCTGCAAACTAACCCGCATAGCGGATTACTTTGGACGGCTAATCACCACTCCCTTTGTTGCGGGCAAGTCGCGAACGGTTTGAGCGTTATCTCCTTCAACACCAGCGTGAATTCGCTCCCACACTTCGCGTCGATGCACAGGAACATCGGGCGGCACGTCGAAACCCAGTTGCACCTTTGCACCACGAATTCCCAGGACCGTAACAATCAGTTTGCGATCGGCAGCGTTGATTCCGCCAACAACTACCGATTCTTGGCTCTTCCTTGACAGCACTAACATAGGCTAAACCTCCGTTTGTGACTGTTCGCCATTCCCGCTCCAGTTGTCCGCAGGTACGCTGTGGGCGAGTAGGAACACTTGTACCATACTTCCGGTCGTAAAGACTTGCACTACGGTACCCGTGGTCGTCTCAATATCTGCGGATGCTTCCCGCACCTCGACGCCAGAAATTCGCTTGATCTCCTGACGCAGCGGTTCACAGGAGTTGGCAAATAATTGTTGATGAAACTTTTGAACCTGGGCCGCGCCCTCGGAGCTTTGAGCTAGATTCTTCTCAGCTGGCGACAACGCTCCGTGCAGTGTCACGACCAAGGTGTCATTGCCTAATACAACCGTTACTGTTGTGGGTGGATGACCCGTTCGATTTTGGTGGAAAGCGATCGCCGCTTGGGCAATCTGCTGCGCCACGGTCGATTTTGATTCCTTCGATTGATCCATCAGATTCTTTCAGGGATGCTAACCGCATGTGTGCTACCGAAAGCCAATAAAAAAACCGACGTGTTCGACCACCCGCAGGTGATCAATCACGTCGGTTTACTTGTTAATTAGCTGTCCGCCGTGGCGGATTGCTCTTTATCTAGTCTTCCGAAATATTGAACACGACTTATTGAACGGAGCAGAGTCGAAACTGTTCATTTGGACACCTCTCCACATACATCATACGCTTCGCTCAGAGGAATACAAGCACGATTATGGTTTCGCTAGCGATATATCTAGTTTATTTTCCCGGGAGGAGAGATTAAACATGTTTTGCCGCCAAAACGAATCTTTCACTCGTTTACGTCAATTCCGCTCGCATAGCGCCAGGTATCCCCATTCGCCGCAAACCGACTCGATCCTGCCACGGCCCGTGCTCTTAGCTGAGCTTGGTATTTCTCTCGCACTCGTGGGTTGCGTGCCAGCCAAGGCTCGAGGGCTGATTCTGACAGTCCATAGATCGGATCAAAATTTCGTGCAACCTTGGCGTCAGTGACAATGCCAAACAGTCGCAACAATGATTGCCACATGGTAGACTTTTTTGAATTGTTCACTACGTTGCCTAGCGCTGAGTAATTCCGGCCCACGCCGATCGAGACGGCCGAAGACCGCATTTTAGCGGCCAGGGAAGTAATTTTCTGATTCCATTGTCCGTTCCCACACCGGCTTTAATTTATTTGTTCCTATTAAGCAGCCGGTCACGGCCGGCAAATCCCGCCGACCGTGGCCTGCGATGCTTCAATGGATCTACTCTTTCGGCATTAGCACCGTATCAATGACATGGATCACTCCGTTAGTGCATGCGATGTCAGGCTTGGTTACCTTGGCATTGTTCACCATGACAGTGTTTTCCTGGGTCTTGATACTGAGCGATTCACCGTTGATGGTCTTGGCGATCTTCATCTTGGCGATATCGGCGGCCATCACGGTCCCGGGAACTACGTGATATTTGAGTATCGCGATCAGCTTTTCTCGATTCTGAGGATTGAGCAACGATTCGACCGCGCCTTTTGGCAGCTTGGCGAAGGCTTCGTCCGTGGGCGCAAACACAGTGAACGGCCCGGTTCCCTTTAGAGTTTCAACGAGTTCGGCTTCTTTGAGTAGAGAGGTCAGCGTTTTGAACGAGCCTGCTTCCGCAGCCGTGTCGACCACATCCAGCTTTTTTGTTGAGTCAAGAACCACTTTATTCGCGGTGACTGCCCTGGCTGAATCAGCACCACGATTTGTGCTTTCTTGGGCAAACGCGCTCGCAGTGGCTAGCGCCGCGGTTAGTGCAAAAATAGACGATACTTTCTTCAACATGTGAACTTTCTCCTAAAAACGAAGGCGGCGACGTTTCAGGGCAAATTGCCCGTCTCATTTCCGTCACCGACTTCACGATCAATTCCTTGAATACGCCAATGAGCCGAGAAGCGACTACCAGTTCCACTTCTTCTTACGGCACCGTCGAGTTTGCGTGCCGCGATTAAACATTGCCCACACCTTTGGCTAAGTAAGCCTCGTAAAAGGCGTCCATTGTCACCTTGGGACCCGCTAAGTCGGGCAAGCCCATGAGCACCTTGAGAAACCATTGTCCGTCAATGCACCTGGGCACTTGCCAGCTCCGCAGCAGGCTGCCTTGCAGCACGATGTTGCCATCAATCTCCGACACAACGTCCAGATTCACTGGATGCAACTGAAGTCGGCGCAGTTCCGTCTGGATCGACTGGCTCAGCATGACTTCTCCTTCACCGCCACGTTGTGCACTGACTATTTCTGCGAGTGTTGGTGTGCCATCTTGGAACTCTTGTCCGCTTCTTGGCTGTGCTCCTGAGCGCTAGCACTGTGCTGCTTCGCCTTGTCGTGCTCACCACACTCGTGATGATTCGCCGCTTCTCGGTGATGGTGCGCTGCCGCCTCATGTTCTCCTGCGGCAACGTGATGATGTTGGGTCGATTCGTGTTTGGTTTTCACTGGCATCTGGAATTCCTCCTAAAAACGAAGCCCATGACGTTGCGGGCAAAGCGCCCATCTGATTTCCGCCACAAGCCAATAAAAAACCGACGTAGCCCGTCACCCTGAGGTGATCAACTACGTCGGTTTACTTGTTAACTAGCCATCCGCGGCGGCGGATTGCTCTTTAGTTAGTCATCCGAAACTACACACGATCCATTCTGTGGAGCAGCGTCCGACTGTTCATCTGGACACTTCTCCTGCATACACCTTATACGGCAGTGGTAGGAAAGCAAGGGGTATAGTTGATTGTGAGCGGTATATCTTGCATTATTTTATGAAAGCAGTAATTAACGCGTATTCTGCATCGCATGCGGGACACTTCCTTACCAATTCCAACTCTTCGGGAATAGCGCCTGGCATCCCCATCTTCCGCAACCAGCGGTAATGCGATGCAATGGCCGAACGAAAGGTATTATTGGTCTTGTAGCATACCCCAAACTCCTCGCACGTTTGTTCGACAAGCGGCGCTATCGCAGGGTAATTGACATGACAAATTCTTGGAAACAGATGGTGTTCGATTTGGAAATTCAGCCCACCAATAAACCAAGAAAGCAGTCGATTCCCGCAGGCATAATTCACCGTAGTTTGAACCTGATGCATCGCCCAGGACGTTTCCATCCGACTGCTGTTTGTTTGCGGCAGCGGAAACGCCGCTTGTTCCACACAGTGTGGCAGTTGGAAAACCATGCTTAGTGCAATTCCCTCGACGAACGACACCGCCAAGTAATATCCCAACACGGCCCACACTGAATGGAGCATCAGAGGGACTACCAGAACCAGCGAAAAGAATAATGCTTTGCCTCCAACGAAGATCGCGAGGTCCCAGCCTTTCGGCCTTGCATGCCGCCGCCCGCCAAAGCGACCATTGATCACATCTCGGAAATCGTCGTAAAAGTGCCATTTGACCGCCACAAAACCGTAAAGAAACCAGAGATAAATGAACTGCCAGCGGTGAAATTTGAAACGCCTCTGGTGTGGCGACAGCCGGCCGAGGATACCGATGTCGATGTCATCGTCGTGGCCGTGGATGTTCGCGTAAGTGTGATGGACGATGTTGTGCTTGCAAGCCCAACCATACGAACTGCCGCCAAGCAAATCCAACGTCATTGCCATCAGTTTATTGATCCACGGATGTTTGGAGTACGCTCCGTGGCTGCCGTCATGTTGGATATTAAATCCAATTGCTGCCATGGATAGCGCCAAGGAAGTGGCGACCGGCACGGCTACCCATCCCGTCGTTACGTTGAACACCAATAACACATACGATGCCGCGAACCACACGAGCACAAGGGTGGTTTTAACATACATTCGCACGCAATCGCGCTGACTTCTTCCGGAGTGCTGGAAGTAGCCATTAACACGGCTGCGAAGTTCACGATAGAAATTATCTTCCGATTCGAACTTCAATTGGTCGGGTACAACCGGTGCGTTCTTACGCTGCGAATGTTCGTCGGTTGCAATTGATTTCGCCATGTTCGAGATCGATGCATCAAGACCCCATGATGATCGACGTTGCACGATCATTACAGGACAATAAAAAAACCGCCGTAACAAATGCGTAAGGCATTCATCACGTCGGCTTACACGTTAACAAGCCCCCGGAATCACCGGTTGCCATTCAGCTAGTCTTCCGACAACTCCTATGCTTGAGTATAGACGTCAGGGATCAAAATGCAAAGGTGCATTTACACCAAGGCAATCGTCGAGCAGTAGGCTGATGATCTCGATAGTCTCCGCCATTTCGTGACGAACGATGTGACAGACATTGCAGTATCAGCAAAGTGGGAATGCCCGGCGGCACTCATCGTTATATAATGGCCGTAGCCTGAATCCCATCGCTTTCATGGCTTTAAGGAGGTCTCGCATGGCTTATGAAGTTCGATTTCTAGATGTAAACGGGGACGGCATTGGTGAGGATGCCGAAATGGTTTCGGAAACTCCCATTCCGATTCCAGATGTGGGAGAAGTCGTCACCGCGCCAAAAAGTGGCTTTTATGAGGTCACCGCACGCCTGTTTTCTTATTCTCAGTCGGCCGGCAAGCAAGCAACCTTCTGCGTCATGTTGTACTGCAAACCAACGGATAGAGAGCGGTAAATGGCGATGATTCAAAACAGAGTTCGAATGCAGCCGCAAGTGGCCTGCTGTTGAAAAACTGATCCAGTTGTTATGAAGGTCTTTAGCCCGATGGGCAAGGAGACTTTCACAATGACGACGAAACGTAGGACGCGGCATAGTCCTGAGCAGATCGTGCGGAAGTTGCGCGATGCCGATG
>DATJYL010000057.1 GCA_035499655.1 Pirellulales bacterium | reverse complement strand
AATTTACAAATTGATCAAGGTCAATTTGAAGATGCAAAAAAGACCGAGTCCCGGTTACAGAGGGCAACCAAGGATCCGGTATTGACTGAATATCTGGAAGGGCGGGTAGCACTTCAAAAGGGAGATATTATCGCTGCCACGAATTGTTTCGAACACGTGCAAGGTCGGACTGGCGATCGAAAGGATCTGCAAAAACAAGCCGATTTCTGGTTGGGCAATTGTTACGATCGGATCGGTCAATTAGATCACCGAATTGACGCTTACCGGCGGGCAGTTGAGGACGATCCAGACTGGCGTCCGTCTCGCGTAGGCTTGGCGACTGCCCTGGTGGAGGCAGGTCGAGTTAATGAGGCCATCGACAATTACCAACAACTGCTTGCGGCGCCTGAGGCGCCTGCCGCGTGGTGGCAAGAGTTGGCCAAACTGCTAATCATACAGGAACTAAGGCGACCCAAGGATCATCGACAATGGCAGGCAGCAGAAGACGCGGTAGAGCATGCTTCCAAAGCTGGAGCTGATTCAGCCACCTGTACGATTTTGCAAGCGGAAATCCTACTGGCGCAGGACGAAAGCGACCAAGCTACTCGATTGCTGGACGCGGCCAGTAAGGAGCAGCCAGAGGTCGTCGCGTTGTGGGTCGCCCGCGCTGCGCTACTGACACGTCTGGGTCACGAGGATGTGGCCGGGGCATTGCTAGATCAAGCTCAAAGTAAGCTTGGCGATCGACCAGAAATTCGCCAAGAAAAAATTCGAGAGGCATTACTACTTTCGCATAGTGAGGCGGAAAGGCAGCTCGCGGAATTGGCCAAGGGATGGGACCAGTTTTCAAAAGAGGAACAATTCACTCTTAATCGCCAGATGGCGATCGCCTATACCATGATCGGAGCGGGCAATTCCGCAGAGGAGTATTGGAGGGCCGCCGTTTCGTATCGACCTGAATGGTTACCGGGATACCTTTACCTATTCGATGCCGCTGCCAGCCACAACGATCAATCGCAGTTATTAAGCTTATTAGACGACATTCATCGCATTGAGGGAAAGGACCAAGGCCCGTTATGGTGTTACGGCGAAGCCGCGCGCCAAGTCCTGCTTTTTGAAACAGGAGACCGAACTCACCTAGCGACTGCGCGCAATTTATTGGATCAAGCGCTGGTGCAGCGGCCCCGCTGGTCGCGGGCGTTTGTCTTATTGGGAGAAATAGAAAAGTTGGACGGCAACTCAACAGCAGCGATTGAACGTTACATGGCGGCCTTGGAATTTGGAGAACGCAGCTCTGGATTCATTCGCGACCTTGTGTCGCTACTCTACCAGCGACAGCGGTTTGAGGAAGCGGACCGTGTGCTGCGGCAGTTAGAAGATCAGCAAGCGCCATTTTCAGCTGATCTAAACCGATTGGCCTCGGAAGTCTCTTGGCGCGTGGAGGATTACGGCCGAGCTCTCGAGCTGGCTAAAAACGCAGCCGCCGGGTCGAAAAACATCGACGACCACCTTTGGTTGGGTCAGCTCTTCACGTTAATGGGCAAACAAGATGAGGCGGAAAAGGCATATCGAAATGCAGTTCAACTGCTGCCCGAGGAACCACGGGCGTGGCTTGCCCTAGTCAATCACTGGGTGCAGCTCAAAGCGTCGGATAAGGTCGAGGACACGCTGCGAGAGGCCGCAGCTCATTTGCCTTCGGAGCAAATTGCGCTGGCTCGAGCTGGGGCTATGGAACATCTCGGGCAAGCCACCTTAGCAGAATCGGAATATCGCCGCGCCCTCGAACTCAAGCCCAATGATGCAGACGTCCTTGGCAGTGTCGGCGAATATTTTCTTCGTGTCAAGAATCCCTTGGAAGCGGAAAAAGCATTCCGCGCTTTGCTACAACCTACCGTCGAATGCACGAAAGCACGACGTGCCGCTGCGCGGCGTCAAGTGGCCTTACTCCTTGCCTCCAGCAACCAGTACGTCAAGCTGCAAGAAGCGTTATCGCTTCTCAGCGAGAACCAAGAATCGAAAGATGATGAGGACGAGCGTGTCAAAGCGATTGTGCTATCGGGATTGCCGGGACACGATTCGCGCGCTGCGGGAATTCAAATTCTACAACAACTTGTAGATCGCGAGCCAAACTCAACAAATGATCGCTACCTGCTGGCACAGCTTTACGACGCGGATGGCCAATGGTCACAAGCTCGGAATTTGTGGCAAAGTTTAATCAGCGCGGATGGCTCCCAAAGACAAACCCTAGCTTTCTATATTCGAGGTCTTCTTGCCCATCACGAATTGGCTGAGGCGGAAACTTGGCTTGGACGGCTAGCAATGTTAAAGCCCGACGATATGGCGACGGTTGAATTGCGCGCACAACTCGATGTGGCCAAGGGACGCATCGATGCAGCCCTGACCGCAGTGCAACAGCATGGCACGAAGCTGCCAGGACAAACCGCAGAGGCCTGGGAAGCACAGATGCTGGATCGATTGACTCAAGAGTGTAAAGATGCTTCTGCCGCACAGCCGCTGATTAACGAGGCACAGCGATTATATCGGGTCGCCTGCCAGCACGATCCCAAGCTAAGAGCGGCTGCCGTTAGATTTCTCTCGCGTGAAAAGCGCGTCGATGAAGCACTGGAGATTTGTGCGGAATGGACCAAGGAATCCGGCTCGACGGATGCCTTGGTGGCGGCCGCGGCCGTAGTTTCACAGTCGGCAGCTTCAGACAGCCAGCGCGACCAAGTGGAATTGGAAATCCGCAACGAGCTGGCAAAACATCCTCAGGCTCACCAACTATCTACGGCACTGGGTGGCTTGTATGAATTTCAGTCTCGTTTCAATGAAGCAACGGAGGCCTATCATCATGCCTTGGAAGTCGACGCCAAAGATATCGTGGCGCTGAATGATCTGGCGTTGCTACTGACTTACCGCGGTGAACCAGGTTTAGCGCAGCCGCTCATCAACCAGGCCGTTCAAATCGCCGGCCCACTGGGCGCGCTCTTGGATTCTCGCGGCACAGTTCTATTAGCGATGAACAAACCAGATGCCGCTGTGGCAGATTTCTCGGCGGCACTCGCCGATCAACCCACCGCACCGAGGTGGTTTCACTTGTCTTTGGCTAGGTTTCGATTGCAAGAAATTGAACAAGCCAAGCAAGCCTATCAGCAAGCAGTCGCCCTTGGGCTGAATGTCGATCAGCTTCACGCGCTAGAAAAACCTGAGTATACGCAACTTGTCAGGCAAATGGTCCAGTAGGAGATTCACTCCATGTCTGCAACGATGAGTCGGAGCTTAAATTCCAGCGAAAGTATCGTGATGAACGGCTATCATCCAAGGATATTCATCGTCGATTCGGACGCTCAATCAGTGCAATTTATTACCGAGGTGGTGCGCCCACACAATTTACAGGTCGAACAGTTTGCTTCCGGAGAGGATTTCTGGAGGACGCATGAAGCTCATTTTTGTGGCTGCGCCATCATCGAGCTCGAACTTCCGGGCATGAGTGGAATACAGTTGCAGGAGCGCATGTCCGTCGCGCACTGTTCGTTGCCCATCATTATGACTGCTACTGAGGCCGACCTTGCAATCGCTGTGCGCTCCATGAAACTGGGTGCGGTCGATTTTTTCCAGAAACCTTGTCACCCGCTTGAACTATGGGAAGCGATCCAGGTATGCATCGAGAAAGATCGTGTGCGGCGACTCGACGAGTCAATCCGTAATGATATCCGAACGCGTGTGACCCAATTGACCGCCCAAGAACATCAAGTGATGCAATTGATGTTGGCTTGCAAGCCAAATAAAGCAATCGCGAATCTACTTGATCTGAGCCTCCGAAGTATTGATTTCCGCCGTGCCAGCATCCTCCGAAAGATGCAGGCGCACTCGTCCATCGAGCTAGCACAAATGTTGACGTTGATCGATTATTCGCTGAACGTAAGAGACGTTGGATAAGGGACACCGCTTCAGCGAGTAAACGAACCACGATTTCGGCAACCAGCGATCGACCGATTATCAAATAATGAAAATTACTGAAAATCTTCTCTTTCTGATTCTAGCATACCTATTCAGCGTCACAATCATTTCGTTGATTCGTGGATATCAGAACAAGGTGATGCGGAGTGCTGGTTGGCTGAATGTGTTCGTGATCGCAGCCTTCACATGGATCGTAGACCGCATTTTCTTCCCTGGCGGAACATTTCTGTCCGCTCTCGATTATCGGAAGAGCGGGTCGGCGTTGCTTTCTGCTGCGATAGGTTGTTCATTTGCACAACCGTGGTGGTGGGTATTTGCTGGACCGGGATCGCCTACCAATCGTCTACGACGCGGATTCCTCACGGCCGCCTTGGTAGGATGCTCGATTTTTTCAATGGTGGGTGTCATTGTGCTTGCGCATCGCGCTGGGCAGCCGCCACAGGATTCGGCGTATTCGCTCGATTCCCGCTTTGAGGTGCGAGAGATCGCAAAGATCACCGGGGGCTACCCGATCCGCATTGCCGTCGATTCGGAAACCGGTCGGATCTATTTCACAAAACAGGTAGACCGTGAGGAGGGTATTTGGGGCGAAGTCGGCGAGTTAGTACCGAACGGTTCGCAGTTCGACGTGCGAATTGTTGCCAGCAGTCCCGCGCTCTATCGACCCTTTGGTTTGTGTGCAAAGGGGGGGGCACTGTATGTCTCGCGATCTGGGATGCTTGCGTCCGCGACAAACGGAAAGATTACGTATGCGAATTCAGGCCGTGTCACAAAACTGGAAGACCTCGACGGCGATGGCTACTTCAAGCATTATAATGACATTTTAACCGATCTCCCCGGTAGCCGTGGACCCGACACTCAACATCAAAATAACGCTGTTTGCGTGAGTGATGATGGCACTGTGTTCGTGGAATGCGGTTGTTCGAGCAATCGCGGTGTTCCAGACCATCCATGGGAAGGTACTGTGCTGCGATTGCGTCCCGGGGCGGCGCAGCCGGAAGTTTTCGCCCGGGGGTTTCGCAATCCGTTCGGAATGACATTCGGTCCGGATTCAGAACTATTCTTAACCGACAACGATTGTAATGCGGATCCTGGCGATGAAATCAATCATGTGATCGAAGGACGACACTATGGGCATCCCTACGTGATCGGCAACGATGACGGCGGCGGGGACTTCACCATTCCTATTTGGCCAAGTAAACCCAGCGTGACTTTGGAAGGGCTAGCCTACTCCGACGCAAAAGAACTCCCGGAAGACTGTCGTGGCTGCTTGTACGTGTCATTATTTTCCTCTGGGCATATTGGACGCTATAGCCTCCAGCGCAATGGAGACGACTACAAAGTTACGAAGTTCGTGCCAATGTTTGTACTGCCAATTCCGATCGATATCGCCGCCAGCAAGGATGGGCGCTTTTATATCGTTTGTCTCAATGCATCAATCTACGAAGCGCGGCTCAAGAAGCACTAATGGGAATGGCAATGAAATTCCGCATGGTGGGTTGGATCCTGCTCTCAATTTCGATACCGATCTTCATTTCCGTGGGCGTATCGACGGCCCGGCAAGGCTTCTCAGTGAGCGGATTCCGCCTGCATCAACAGATCGAAGAGGGCCATCAGATCTTTCAGAATCGATGCGCAGGATGCCATGTGGTGGACACTGATGACCGACGGCAATTAAAAGGGCCCAGTCTCGAAAAGATTGGCGAAATCGCTGCGAGCAGGCGTCCACCGATGGCCGCGTTATCTTACATTTTGGAGTCGGTCGTTAAACCGGACGCATATATTGTTCCAGGTTACAGTAACGAAATGCCTCAATCAGCTGCAGGTGGTATAACCAAAGAACAATTACGGTCACTCATTGCTTTCTTAGGTAGTCGGGGAGCGGATGTTGATGTCAAGACACTCACCTCACTGGACATGCCCGATCCACTGCGAGAGAAGCCGCCCGCGGGGTTGATCCGCCTGTCGAAGTTAGAAAACGGGTTGACACTTTTCGACGGTAAAGCGAAGTGTGCTACTTGCCATGGACTAATAAAGGATGACAATAATGAACTGAACCTCATCGCTCCCAATTTATCCGATGCGGGAGATGTGCCGCGAGAGCAACTCATTCAGAAGTTAAGAGATCCTACCAAACATTTAGTACGCGGTTACGAAACCTCTGTCATTCTGTTAGCGGACGGCCGGTCCAAGGTTGGCAGGATACTGCGGAAGGACTCCAAGCGACTGTGGCTAGCAACCATCGCTAGTGACGGGCACGTTCAAGTTGAAATGGTGCCAATGGAAGCGATTGAACCCGATTCCGAAAAGCCATCGATCATTCAGCAGTCCCAATCCATTATGCCCAACTACAGTAGCTTTCTATCAACCGAGGAGATTGAGGCAATTGCCGAATTTCTTTCTGCACTACACAGTACATAAGACATCAATAATTCCGTCGAGCTTTCGTCTCCACCGTACCAGCCAAGCCCTGCACTGCGGTCTGCGACAATCATCAAACTCAATGTACCTATGGTAGATACTCTACACCGCGCACTCATCACAGGAATCACCGGCCAGGATGGATCGTATTTGACGGAATTGCTGTTGTCGAAGGGCTACGAAGTCCATGGTATCATTAGGCGGGCAAGCTCGTTTAATACTGGCCGCCTCGAGCACCTCTATCATGATCCGCATCTCACCGAAGCGCGGCTGAAGCTCCATCACGGCGACTTAACCGATGCCAATGGATTGTCCCGACTGGTACGGCAGATTCGCCCGACGGAAGTCTACAACTTGGGCGCCCAAAGCCATGTGCGGGTCAGCTTTGACCAGCCCATCTATACGGCCGACGCGGGAGCTGTCGGCACCCTCAAATTGCTGGAGGCGGTGCGCGATTTTCAAGATGCTTCCGGCAACGCAGTTCGGTTCTACCAGGCGTCCAGCTCGGAAATGTTTGGCAAAGTCGCGGAAATCCCGCAACAAGAAACGACCCCCTTTTATCCCTGTTCTCCCTATGCGGCAGCGAAATTGTACGCGCATTGGATTACGGTCAACTACCGGGAAAGTTATGGGTTGCATGCGTCCTGCGGGATACTATTCAACCATGAATCTCCGCGCCGCGGAGAAACGTTCGTCACTCGTAAGATCACGCGGGCAGCCACGCGAATTAAGCTGGGCCTACAAGAATGTCTCTACTTAGGCAATTTGGAGGCGAAGCGCGATTGGGGCTTCGCAGGCGACTATGTCGAAGCGATGTGGCTGATGCTGCAGCAGCGATCACCTGACGATTACGTGATTGCCACCGGCCAAACGTATTCCGTTCGTGATTTCTGTGAACGAACGTTTGACTGCCTCGGACTGGATTATCGAGATTTTGTGCGGACTGATCCACGTTACTTCCGTCCGACGGAAGTCGATGTATTGCTAGGTAACGCGACCAAGGCGCGCAGCGTCTTGGGATGGCATCCGCGCATCTCATTCGAGCAACTGGTGACGATGATGGTTCAGGCTGATTTTGAGTTAGCGCAGCGCGAGCAAGTCTTGAAGGAGCACTTTCCGACGGTCGCTTCAGCTGATTTTGAGCATAAGGAGAACGGTGTGGCCGAAGTCGAACACGATAAATTGCCGATTCACAGGAGATAACGGTGGTGCTCGAATGATCCAATGGACAGAATCTCGAGTATGTGTGACCGGCGGCGCAGGATTCTTGGGTCGTTTTGTGTGCGCGCAATTAATAGACCGAGGTGTCTCGCCTGATCAACTGATTATTCCGCGACGTGCCCAGTACGACCTGACGCAAGAAGAACAGGTCAAGAGACTTTACCGTGAACAGCGCCCCGATATTGTGATTCACTTGGCAGCTGAGGTCGGTGGAATCGGCGCCAATATGTCGCAGCCGGGCCGGTTCTTCTATACGAACATGGCGATGGGCCTCCATTTAATCGAATACGCTCGGCAATTCGGTATTCGCAAATTCATCCATACCGGCACCGTGTGCGCGTACCCGAAGTTCGCGCCGGTGCCTTTTCGGGAAGACGATCTGTGGAACGGCTATCCGGAGGAGACCAACGCCCCCTATGGTGTGGCCAAAAAAGCTCTTTTCGTGATGTTGGACGCTTACCATCGACAGTATGGCCTGCCCGCTGCGGTCGTAGTCCCCGTGAACCTGTACGGCCCTGGAGATAACTTCGATCCGGCTAGTAGCCATGTGATTCCGGCACTCATTCGCAAATGCGAGACAGCCCTTCAGCGTCATGATGAAGAAATCGTCTGTTGGGGAACTGGCACTGCCAGTCGCGAGTTTTTATACGTGGAGGATGCAGCCCGGGGGATTGTGCAAGCTGCCCAAGAGATTGAAGAACCGACTCCAATCAATTTGGGGACGGGGCGAGAGATTACGATCGCGGACCTCGTACAATTGATTGCCAGGCTGTGTGGCTTTCGGGGATATATTGCGTGGGACGGATTGAAACCCGATGGTCAACCGCGCCGTTGTTTAGATACCTCGCGGGCCGCCCAATTGCTCAACTGGACCACAACCATGCCGCTGGAAGAAGGCCTGCGCCGCACGATTGCTTCGTGGAGAGAGCACCCTCGCTTTAACTCTGTTTCTCCTGCCGAAATGCAAGTACAGTAGTTCCGGACAAACAAGCCATCAAACAATAGAGAGTGATCACCAAATGATGTCCCTAGCCGCCGAGCACAATATCCTAGTTCGAGGAATCTTACCATGAGCTGGCAAACACAGTTTAAAAGTGTGTGCGCAATGTTGATACTGATTTCAATCTGTCGTGAATCGTTTGCGGGACCCTCTGGAATGCCATCTCTCCCGGGTTCAAATGGCAGTTCGAGCAAGCCGTCAACCAAACGCCAAGCAACAAACCGCGCAGCCTCTCCCCAAAATTCTGAAGGCCGAGCCGGTTCACGTACGTCGACGAATTCTAAGGGTGTCTCTGGGATGATTGATCTGCGCAACTCCAACCAGCTCCTTAATACTTGGCTTCCAGCAAGTGGAGCTTTGTCCGGTCCCAAGGCATTGCCACTTGATCCGGAACCATTTACTACAAGTTGGTACTCAGAGCATCCCAACGCTTGGCATTCTCTTCCCACTGACTCGGATGTTTGGGCCACGCCTACTCAGACGGAGACAGCCAAATGGCTCGGCTGGTCCACAACGGCATCGAGTACCGTGACGACAGGGACCGCTGTCAGTCAACCAGCTGATTCAACCACCTCCTCGGTGAAGGCCGTCTCTGAGTCAGCAAAGTCGGAGCAAGTGATTAACGATAAGCAGGGCAACGCGACAACGGCCCACGGCAGCTCTGACGCGAATAGCTGGATGCCGCTGGGTGTCTACATGCTCGCTCCAGCCGGTCAGGATGAGGCTCACTTAATTGTTCAATTGGCGGTCGACAAACAAGGAAAGCTAGCGGGCAATTATTATGACGTTCTCAGTGACCAAGCAAACTTTCTGCAAGGCGTGCTGGAAAGCACCAGTCAAAAAGGCACTTTTCACATCGGAGAGAAGGAACGGGCAACATTCGAGACATCGCTCGCCGAATTGACGTCTGAAGTCACTCCACTCCTCGTGAAATATGGCGATGGCCACTCCCAGAGTTGGCTCATGGTGCGGATTCAAACTAAGACGAGCCGTCCGCAGTAATTTGATATTCGTTCCACCACGACATTGCGCTCTTAAAAATTTAGAGCCACCGGACAAAACTAATCTTGCGTTGGTTGTTGAGTAGGGATCAATATGATGTCCTTTTGTGTTTCGGATCAAGTCGAATCACGGAGGGATGAAGGCCATGGCAGGTAAATTATTACCAGACGAGTTGTGGGAC
>DATJYL010000056.1 GCA_035499655.1 Pirellulales bacterium | reverse complement strand
GTCCCACAACTCGTCTGGTAATAATTTACCTGCCATGGCCTTCATCCCTCCGTGATTCGACTTGATCCGAAACACAAAAGGACATCATATTGATCCCTACTCAACAACCAACGCAAGATTAGTTTTGTCCGGTGGCTCTTACTGTTCAATGACGCCCTGAAACAGCGCCGCGCCAATCCGCACCAACGTGGCGCCCTGCTCGATGGCTGCTTCGAAGTCGCCGCTCATGCCCATCGAGAGCTCGTGAAATTGGAGATTGGGGGGCGCGACGCGCCGGAGTTGATCGCGCAGCTCTCGCAGCCGGGCGAACTCGCGGCGGGCTTGGGCAAGATCGCCTGCGCGGCTGGCGATGCCCATCAGTCCACGGATTTCCAGCGACGAAAAGACTGTCATGTTCGGCAGAGCCGGTTCCATTTCGTCGGGTTGGAAACCATGTTTGGCGGCGTCGCCGGAAATGTTTATCTCGATCAGCACGGGGATGCGGCGGTTCGAACCGGCGGCCGCTTGATTGATCGCATTGAGCAGCCGCAGGCTATCGGCCGAGTGAATCAGCGATACCAGCGGCAAGGTGCGCGAAACTTTATTGCGTTGCAAGTGCCCAACCAAGTGCCAGCGGATGGGTTGCGTACCGGCATTGGGTTTGTTGGTCGTCGGTTGCAGGGCGGCAGATTTTTGAATTGCCTCGGCCTTGGCCCACAGTTCCTGCGGACGGCTTTCGCCCAAATCGTGGCAGCCTGCGGCCACAAGCTGCTGCACGATGTCGGCGGTCACGTATTTGGTGACGGCCACCAGCGTGATTTCGTCCGGGGTTCTGCCGCTGCGGTGCGCCGCCTCGGCAATTTGGCCGCGAACCGCCGCAAGATTTTCGATTAACTTCCGCTGCGTCGTCATATTGATCGTTCGCCGTATTGATTGCTTGTGTGTGATGGCGTTATCTTAGCAAGTAATCGGAGCGTGCAAATTGTTTGTCGGCCCGTCGGCACGCATCGAATGCAAGATACCAATGCGGCATAGGAGGACCAGCATGCAGGTTCGTAAACTTGGAAATGTTGCCACGTGGGTCCTGAGCGTTTGTGGCGCGATCATTTTATTTGCCAGCCAGTTGTGGGCGGAGGAACCTAAAAATCCGGCTGATCCCACCGCCACGCTCAAGCGGCTGATGCCGAATTACGACGTGTGGATCGATTTCAAAAACAGACAGGTTGTCATGCAAGGCGAGATTTGCCTGACGCGCGGTCCGTTGGAAATGTTCGCGGTGACCAAAGGGACGAAGGAGCATGAATCGGTCGTGGCGGTCAACACCAAAGCATTTGTTGTCCATGCGGCGCTGTTGGAAGTTGGGGCCGTGCCTGGCACGACGGTGAAGTACGAACCCAAGTTTGCGCCCCCGGCGGGAACCCCCGTCGACATTTGGGCGTACTGGACGGACGATAAGGGAGACCAACACAAGGATCGCGCCCAGGATTGGGTGCGCGACGTGAAAACCAAAAAAGCAATGGAGCAAGGATGGGTGTTTGCCGGCAGCGGTTTTTATACCGATGAGGCTACCAAAAAACAGTATTACATGGCTGAGGCGGGCGATTTTATTTGCGTTTCGAACTTTCCAGACGCCATGCTGGACGTGCCCATCGAAAGCACTTCGGACAACGACGATTTGCTGTTCGAGGCCTTTACCGAAAACATTCCGCCGAAAGGAACCAAAGTGCTGTTGGTGTTAATGCCGCGGATCGAAAACAAGGGAGCGGACAAAAAATCAGACGGGGCTGACAAGGTTCTCAACGGCGCTGGTGCCGCCCATGGAGCGGATAACGCTCCCAGTAAATAAACTATTTCTGCGCAATCCGGCAATGTTCCAACATTTGTGCCGGCGTCATAACGTAGCTGACGTAGAACGGCCCGAACTCGGCGTAGCGGGCGCTGGCTTCGTCGAAGCGCATGGTGTAGACAATTTCTTTCAGAAATTGTGGGTTGCGGGCCCAGAGCGTAACGCCCCACTCCCAATCGTCGAAACCGGTCGAAGTGGTGATGAGCTGCGTTACTTTGCCGCCAAAGGTCATGCCGGTGCGGCCGTGCTCGGCCATTAACCGGCTACGTTCGGCGAAGGGAAGGAGAAACCAATTTTCGCCGACTTTCCGTTTTTTGTTCATCGGATAGAAGCAAGTCGAGGGCCACGCTGGTAGCTCGGGCATTAACCGTTGCTTCCGCATCATGCCTTCGCGGTTTTCGTACGCCTTGAGCTTGGCTTTGTAGCTGGGACTGTCGAGCTGCTCCCCTTCTTCCACCAGCCGCTGGCCATACTGTTCCAGCGTGGGCACGTATTCGGAAACTTCGGTGATGGAGGTGAACGAATAGGTAGGCACAATTGCCGAACCCAGCGGATTGGCCATCAGACGATGATGAATGGCGCCGATTTTGAGCGGGTCGGCGTCGAGCAGCATCAGGCCGAAATCGGCCTTGTGTCCGCTGACCACGCTGGTTTGCAACCGGGCGGGAGCATTTGCAGCGGCCGGATTCAGCAGTTCCGCGACCTGCTCGCATCCGCTGGCAATTTGCGCCGGGCTCATGGTCGCAAGCCGTGCGCGGTCGAACCGGTAAAACAGATGGCTGCAATGCCAGCCCTCGAGCGGTTCCAAGGAAATGTCTTGCGGCGTTGTTTCGGCCATGATTCTTCGAGGTATTCCATTGTTAAATTATTCATCTTTCACGACCGGTGACTACGACAATTTTTTTACCGTCGGCCGACCAACTGGCATCGCGAAATTCTTGATCATCGTCCAATTTTTCCAATACCTGTGGATCGTCCTGAGTTTTCGGATCAAGCGTGAATGGCCGATGCAGCCCATCGGAGACGCGCATGCCGATAAGGATTTTTCCGTCCGGTCCCCATGACGGAGATTGCGAAAGATCCGCACTGGTCAAGCGCACTTTGAGGGGTTGCGAACCACTGGCATCGGCAACGACTAAATCAAATTCACCGGAATCTTTTTTCCCGATGAAGCAGATTTTTGTGCCATCGGGCGACCAGGTTGGGTAGCCGGTTATCTTGGGGTGCAATGGATCAATCTTTCGGCTGGTCGCTTCCAGCACGTCGTAAATGTAAATGTTGTCCTGGCCTTCGTGGCTGCTGGTGCAGACTATCCGGCCGCCATCCGGGGAGAAACAAGGTTGAAAGCCGAGAATTAAGTGTTGTCGGCCCTGTCCGTCGGCGTTCATTACCCACACGCCGTCGGTCATGTCCAAACCGGCATCGGGTGGAATGCGAAACAGAATTTGCTTGCCGTCAGGCGACCAGGATGGCGTTTTGCCCGGTCCCATGTCGATCGGTTCCGAGCCATCGGTGGCGACTTTGAAAACTCGTGGGTCGTAAGTTCCATCGGTCTTCCAGCTCACGCCGAATACCACTTGTTTGCCATCGGGCGAGAAACGTGGCTGCTCGTGACGGGTGTATGGTTCGACCCGTGCGAGCGATTGCAAGTTGCTGCCGTCGGCGTTCATGATGCAAATTCTGGTTTTGCCGTCGGATAAATCGGCTAAGCCATTTGCAGAAAGGGCATGACACAAGACGAACGATAACAAAATTGCGGCGGCTATTTGCCAACGGCAACTGAGCGATCGGCAGATAGAAAATCGATTCATGGCGGAGTGCTGGCGTGTGTGATAGCTTTTGAATCCGCCTTATTCTAACGCCCAACTACGAAGAGTGGGAGTTGTCATTTTGCATTTTTAGCAGCGTTAGAATCTGTTTTCTCGGAATCGGCCTCGGTGGCCGTCGCCGACTTTGCGGTATCATCTGTATCGTCTGGTAGCAAAACGCGGAGCGGCTCGATGCTTTCTTGGGATTTTTTGACTTCCTCCAGTTGCTTTGAGAGTTCTTCGATTCGCTTCTCGGCCTCTGCCAATTTGGGTTGAGCCTCTTCCGCCTGTTTTTCGGCATCACGGCGGGCACGCAATTGCTGCTCAGTTTCGGCGCTTACATCCCCCAAAAACTTCAAACGGGCTTCGGTTTCCGCCCGGTCGATTGCCAAGCGGCTAAGTTCGTTGTTCCAGGCATCCAGTTGCTCGCCGCCGTTGGCCCGTTTTAATGCGGAGCGGGTTTTATCGAGTTCGATTTTGCTGCTCAAAACGTCCGCTTCCGCCGCTTGCATGTCGGCTGTCGGCGCGACGCCCGAATCGCGCATTTTTTTTAAGGTTTCAAGCCGCTCGGTTCGCAATTCCAGCAGCCGTTCCAAACTTTTGAGAGTGTCGTCCGAATCCGCCGAATCGTGCATTTTGATTTGTGTTTTGGCCATTTCGTTATCGATTGCTTTTTGCCGCGCATCCATGCCAACCAGCGAAAGCTTGGCCGCAATTTGCTGGCGGCTGATTTCGGCTAACTGTTCGCTGTATTTTTCAGACGGCATGCCGCTACTGCGGATTACGTCGTTTTGGGCGCGGCTCTCTTGGTCTCTTATCTTTGTCAGCTGTTGTTCGAGTTGTTGTTGACTATCGCTTAATCGCTTGGCTATGTAATCGCGGCTGAAATCCGGGAGTGCCGCAGCTACTTTTTCTATAATTCGGCGCGAGATTTTCTCTCTCAGCTGCCTGCCCTCTGGCGGAGTAATGTCGTGTGGTAATGGGATGCCACGAACCTGCAAGTCATAACCAGCATACTGACGGTCAGTTGATATTATGCTTGCGAGAGAAACATAGACAATCACGCTGGTTTCGTCGTCCCATTGGTCGGATCCAAAACCAGATAATGCTCGGACCTCTATTTGTTTACCAAGGTCCGGAAAGAATTCCTTGATGGTGTCCACAATCAGTTCAGGCCGTTGGATAAACAGCGCTTTCAGCGCGTCGACGGTATATGGTCCACTCAATGCGGACTCGCCTTTAAGGACGAGCCTAAACAGTATTCTGTTAAGTTGTGGCTGGGGCCGTCGCGGAATGGTTGCTGGGTTTGATCTTTGCACAGGGGTATTTTCTTGAGCGACACCGATTTCAGCTATGCAACTGGCGCAAATGGCCAAAACGACGATGCAATGCACCAAGTTCTTGCATTTCATAATTGTCCTCAGCTTTAATTCATTTGAAATTGACTTAACCGTTCTTTGGCCACGTCGGCCCAGTGGCTGTGGGGGAAGTTGTCGAGCACGCTTTGGTAAGCCGCTTGGGCCGGTTGTCGGGCTTGTTGTTCCCAGTAATAGTCCCCCTCGCACAAGGCGATGGCGGCGGCGCGGTCGATGGGCGATTCTTCGGTGGCGTTGTGTGAATCGATGGCCAGTTGCCGGCGATATTCGTCGCGCAGGTCTTGGCGGGTTTGTTCTTGCTGGGCGAGATTTAATTGTTTTTCCAAGGCGTCAGCTTCGACGCCCAAGGCGTCGGCTTGGGATTGCAATTGGATAATTTTTCCGACACTTAAAGCGTTGGAATGCACCAAACGTTGGTGGAGCAAAATCACAGATGCGATGACAAAGACACCGGTAGTAACGACCATGCCAACTTTCAACCGTTTGACGCTTCGCATTTGTTGCGCATGCCGTCGCCGAACTCGTTTCGGCAAATCGGCCGGGGGCGCAGGATTACCCACTGCAGCGTCGGCAGTTTGTAAGGCACGGAGGAGTGGATCGTTCTGAATCATTGCTCGATATAGGGTTTCAGCAGCTCTTCGAGTCGCCGCCTGGCACGGTTGAGTCGCACGTCAACCGCGCCGCGGGTTCGTTTTAATGTTTGAGCGATTTGTTCGATCGGTAATTCTTCCAAGTATCGCAAAACGATAATTTCCCGGTCGCGCTGGTTCAGTTTTTTGATGGCGGCGTGAACTTGAGCGATTGTTTCTGCGGTAATAATTTCGTGTTCTGCATTGCTGGACGAGCCCGTAATGGCACTCGCGCGCTCCGCTCCGGCGGCCTGCGCGTCGCGGCTAAACGGAGCGAACGGGAGATGGCGGCGGAGCCATTGCCGGCGTTGGTGGCTGCGGCAGCGGTTAATGGCCAGGCGAGTAAGCCAGGTGAGTACACTGCTGCGGCCATCGAACCGAGGCAAGTTTTTCAAGGCATCGACGAACACATCTTGGACGATGTCGTCGACGTCGGACTGCCAGCCCAATAATCGCTGCACCAGCCGGGCAATTTTCTCCTGATGAATGGTGATGATTTGATCGAAGGCCGATGAGCTGCCGACTTTGGCCTGCGCAAGCAGCGCCGTTTCGTCCTCGGCCGGAGCCGTCCGACGAATCCCGCTGGACGCGGCGGATGCGCTGGCCGGGCTGTCGCTCATGGTTAACAGCATTAGACGCATGGGGGTGGGAAATCTTACAGAAATAAAAAAGCAGAAGGCAGACAAAGGACAATTATGACTGCCGCATTATATAACACCGCAGAGGACGCCAGAGGGCGCAGAGGAAGAGCAAGCCGCTAGTTGGGCTGGCGGCCGGGAGCCACGGGACTTGGCCCCAGAGAAAGGCGATAAAGACGAGCGGACGAAACGAACGCTCATTTACCGCGAGGTGTCGGCAAAATCGTCAACCAGCCGCAAGAAGACTTCGCGGGTGACTTGGGCGGGAATCGGTTGGCGAATACCGCCGGACTGTTTTTGATAGCGACGCAGGCTGAGTTCGCCGCCTCGGCGGACCAGCAGTTCGTAGTACTGGGTACCATTGTCGTCGCGCTGCGGCGGATTGGAGCGGAGCTGAACGACGCACTGATCGGCATCGACTTCGATCGGGCTGATCGGTTCCAACAAATAGGTGAGCCGCTTGGAAAGTGAATCGGCTACTTTTTTGAGCTGGTCGATGGGGGCCGTGGCAAGCGCGTCGCTGACCAGGGTCAAGTGCTCGAACGCCAGTGCCAAGGCATCGAGAGCGACGAGGTGGGCGGTCAAACGCTGGCCGCCATCGGCAATGGCAAGTGTTTGTGACGTTTGATTCGACGCATTCAGATTGGTTAGAGCGGTTTGGGCTTGAGATTTAAGAGTCATGGCGAATCTCACAAAACAGAGGAATCAAAGGTGTTTTGCTAATGGTGTTATCGTCGAGAAGCGGGAGAGGTTATTGCAAATTATGGGCCAGGGGGGTCACACGGTCTAAAAGTCTAATCGTCGAAGAGTCTAAAAGTTTAGTTGCCAGGATGGTTGAAGGTCGTCACCGGTTATCGGTTCCTGCTAAGCCGCAAGCGGATTGTTCGGTCGGATCGCACTTCGCGCGACCAACGGTCGCGGCTTTGTAAGTTATTTGGCGGTTTCGGTCTTGTGCTCGCTGCCGTCGAACGAAAACGTAGTTTTTTTGCCTTCGACCAGGGTTTCGATATGCACGGGGCGCGTCCACAGGCGGTGCAGATTGGCTAGCGTGTCATGGGCGTAACTGATTTGCAAATCGACGCCATTGTGTAGGTGTTCCAGGAATAGCTCGCCGCGATTTTTGTAGTTGCCCTCGCGCACCTGGATGATGGGACGGCCCATGTTGGTAAGGTTGTACAGCAGCCGTTCCTTGATTTTGGGGAACTCGCGGCTTTCGATGTTGTAGGTGTCGGTGTCGTCGTGGTAGTTGAACGAGAATAGTTTGTGCTGGCGGCAAAAGTCAAGCGTGAGGAACTCGTCGATGAACATCAGGTCGTTGTAAATGCGTCGAACCTCGAAGATTTTTTGGCGGCCCAGGCCGGCGTGCGTATCCCAGGCACGGCGCTGGCCCATGTCGTCGCACTCGTCGAAATCCTTACCGAAGCGGCCGCGGTTCCAGCGGTCTTCGATGTCGCGCAGCAATTCGATGCCCAACTTGTACGGATTGAGCCGCGTGGGGCTGCTGGCCATAGTGCCGCTGTGATGATCGGCGTAATTGACGACATCGGCCGGCTCCAGCCCTTGGCGGGTCATAATGGTGCTGTGCCAGTAGCTGGCCCAACCTTCATTCATAATTTTGGTTTGGCCTTGGGGGGCGAAATAATAGGCTTCTTCGCGGATGATCGACAGCACGTCGGACTGCCAGGGCTTGAGCGGGGCATGGTCGAGAATGAATTTCATCACATCGCGGGCTGGGCCACTGGGGCGACGTTCTTCGAGTTCTTTTTCTTTCCGCATCCGCTCCGATTCGGCCAGCAAGACATCGGGCGGATTGACGAATGATTCGAGATAATGCTTGGCGGCAAAGCGACCGGCCACCGGCGATAGTTCTTCCTCGTCGGCACGTTTGAATTCGTACTTGGGCTTGTCCGCAGTGCGTTTGATAAACGGCGCATGAACGTCGATTAAATCTTCGATGCTCAGGCAGCCGTCAATAAAGTTTTCCACCTCCTCCACGCCGAACCGATCCATGTAGCGCCGCACACGATTGCCATGATTGGCCATTTCGTCCATCATTTTGCGATTGGTTTGACTGAACCAATTGTTGTTTTTGAAGAAATCGCAGTGGCCGTAGACGTGGGCCATGACCAGTTTTTGATCGGTCGTGTGGTTGGACCGCATCAAGTAGGCGTAGCAGGGATCGTTGTTGATGACGAGCTCGTAAATTTTTTGCAGGCCGTATTCGTAGCCTTTGGCCAACTGTTCGTACTCCATGCCGAACCGCCAGTGCGGATAGCGCGTGGGGAAACCGCCGTAGGCCGCGATTTCGTTGAGCTGGTCGTAATCGACGACTTCGAAAATGGTGGGATAAAAATCCAGCCCATAGCCGCGCGCGTATTCTTCCATTTGCCGCTGGATGTCGGCCAGGTAACCGGGCAACGGATCGAAATGGGTGACGGTGGCCATGATCAAGCGATTAGCGGTTAGCAACTAGCGATAAGCGGTGATCGGTCGGCGGCGCGACCAACGGTCGCGGCTTGATATCACTTTCCTTTACCGAGAAATGCTTTGATCGATTTGTAAATGCCTTCTTTGTCTTCGATTTCCGAGAGCACCAGCTTGTCGTGCTTTTCACCGAAGCGGTTGCGGAGGGCGCGGATGTATTCGCCGCTGCCGTAGGGGCTTTCCACCTGGCCGTAGCAGAACAAATTGACAGTGGGCAATAAATCTTCGGCCAACAAGCGGAGGCTTTGGTCGTTGTCTTCCCCCCAATTATCGCCGTCGGAGAACTGGAAGCCGTAGATGTTCCAGGCGGCGGGATCGAACTCGCGGCGGATGAGGTCGCCGGCGACTTTGTAGGCCGAGCTGATGCGCGTGCCGCCGCTTTCGCGGGTGTGATAAAACGTGTCTTCATCGACCAGGCGGGCCACGGCGTCGTGAATGATATAACGGACTTCGACGCCGTCGTATTGACTGTTGAGCCAGGTGTCGATCCAGAAGGCCTCGGTGCGGACAATTTCCTTTTGGTCGTCGGTCATGGAGCCGGAGACATCCATCATGTAAATGATGAGAGCATTGGCCTGGGGCTGTTGAATCGTGCTCCACGAGCGGTAACGTTTGTCATCAGGAATGGGGACGATCAGGGGCTTGTGCGGATCGTAGGTGCCGGTCGTGATTTGCCGTCGCAAGGCCTGGAAATACGTTCGCTTGCGATGGCGCAGCGATTCCGGGCCCGTGCGGCGGATGCTGTCGTACTTTGATTTTTCCTGGCTGATGGTGGCGGCGCCTTTGGGCTCGATGTGGGGCAGTTCCAGTTCGTCCCCCAGGATGGCCGCCAATTCTTCCAGCGGCACATCGACTTCCAGGATGTGCTGGCCGGGCTCGCTACCGGCGTGGCCTTTGCCATCGCCTTTATCTCCGCCGCCCCCGCCGGCAATGGGCTGGCCTACTTCGCCATCGCCCTGCCCTGCTCCGCCGGAGCCGTTTTTTCCATAGCGAAAGTGTGGCACGTCGAGTTGCGGCAGCGGGATGCTGACCAAGTCGCCCCCTTTGCGGCCGATCATCTCGCCATGTGTGATGTACTTCCGCAGATTTTCGCGAATTTTGCCCCGCACAATGTGGCGAAAGCGACGATGATCGTGATCGATGTTAAGAACCATAACAGCTAAACCGCAAGCGCGGGGGCGTGCCCCGCAGATGGATCTTCCATATTCTGTTTACTGTTTTGCATCGCCGCGGGCGAAAATGCTGGCGACGTAGTTTAAGACGTCGGTGGCGCTTTCCTGGTCGTAGCCAAAATCGCGGATTAAGCGGCTTTTGACCACGTCGATTTTGGCTTGGGTGTCGGCATCGACGACGTTGGAAACCAGGCTGGTGAGCTTGATGGTGTCCTTTTGATCTTCGAATAGCTTCAGTTCCAGCGCGCGGTGGAGACGTTCGTTGCTTTTGTAATCGAAAGTGCGGCCGTCGATGAGCAGCGCGCCGATGTAGTTCATGATTTCGCGGCGGAAATCATCCTTACGGCTGTCGGGGATGTCAATTTTATCTTCGATGGAACGCATCAGCCGTTCGTCGGGTTCCTCGTATTGGCCGGTAAACTTGTTGCGGACTTTTTCGCGCTGCGTGTAGGCTTTGACATTGTCGATGTAGTTGGAGCAGAGGCGCTTGAGGGCATCTTCGTCGGCGGCGATGGCCCGTTGCACTTCGTTCTTCACGATGTTGGTGTATTCCTGCTTGACCACGCCAATGAGTTCGCGGTAGTGATTGCGCGTTTCCTCGTTGGTGATGAGGCTGTGGTGTTTCAGGCCCGATTCCAACTCGTTGAGCACCATGAATGGGTTAACGCTGGTGGCCTCGGGGTGGGAGACCAAGGCGTTGGAAATTTTGTCTTGGACATAACGGGGCGAAATGCCGAGCATGCCTTCGCTGGCGGCTTGTTCGCGCAGTTCTTTCACGTTGTCTTCGGTGAAGCCGGGGAGCGTTTTCCCGTTGTAAAGTTTGAGCTTTTGCAACAGAGAAAGGTTCGCATTTTTGGGTTCTTCCAGCCGCGTGAGAATGGCCCACATGGCGGCGATTTCGATGGTGTGGGGAGAGATGTGCTTGCCCAGCACTTTTTGCTTGTTGTAATCTTTCTCGTAAATTTTGATTTCGTCGGTCAGCGTGGTGACGTAGGGAACGTCGATTTTCACGGTGCGGTCGCGGAGCGCCTCCATGAACTCGTTATTTTGCAAACGGCGATATTCCGGCTCGTTGGTGTGGCCGACGATGACTTCGTCGATGTCGGTTTGCGCGAATTTCTTGGGCTTGACTTTGTGTTCCTGGCTGGCGCCCAGCAGGTCGTAGAGGAACGCCACGTCTAGCTTGAGTACTTCGACAAATTCGATGATGCCGCGATTGGCGATGTTGAATTCGCCATCGAAATTGAAGGCGCGTGGGTCGCTGTCGCTGCCGTACTGTGCGATTTTGCGATAATTGACGTCGCCGGTGAGCTCGGTGCTATCTTGATTTTTTTCGTCCTTGGGTTGGAACGTGCCGATGCCCAACCGATCTTGCTCGCTCAGGATGAGCCGCTTGACGCGGACGTCGGCAATGACGCGGGTCCAATCGCCGTCGTAGCGTTTGAGGCGTTCGCCATAAACATAGCGGCAGAAGGGGCACAGCTCGCCCTGGATGCGGACTTGGAAATCGTGCGGGGCGCGCTTGGCATTCAGGCGTGTTTGAATTTCGTCGCGGAAGCGTGACGGAATTAGGTGCAGTGGCTCCTCGTGCATCGGGCACCAATGCACCTGATCGGGATCTTCCAGATCGACCCAGCCCAGCGTGTAGAGGGCGCCATCGTCCCCCTGCGAGTAACGCTCCAGGCCTTTTTTCAACAACCGAGCGATGGTGCTTTTGCTGCTTCCGACGGGGCCGTGTAACAAGAGGACCCGCTTTTCGATACCGTAGCCTTGGGCCGCACTTTTGAAGGCATTGACCAATTGCGTGAGGGCTTGATCTAGCCCGAACACGGCGTCGCGGCCGCCGAAATCGGGGTCGCCGAAAAACTTGTAGTGGAGGCGTTTTTCGCGGGCGACCTCATAGGTTTCGGTGCCGTAGGAAAGGATCATGTCGTACACGCGTTGGAAGGCATTGCGTGTAACACGGCCATCCTGAGAAACGACATCAAGATATTGGTCGAAAGTCCCTTCCCAGTTTTTTTTACGAAATTGGTCCAGGTCTTGTCGTTGTCCAATCAGAGAAACAAGTTCGCGGCCGCCGGTCATGGCAAGTCCTCCGCGTCGGGAGTTCGGGAGTCAGGGATTCATGGGCGCTATGGTCAAAGGGAATATCTACAGGTCATATGGCCCTACGCGCAGGCAAAAGCCCGGAACTCCAGTGGTGGTGTTTCGCGCAGCATGTAAGCTAAGTACGGCTACCAACGAAACGCCTAGGAACTCGCAGAGCCTCTGCAAGCGTAAGAGAGGGTTGCAAAAGAGCAGGATGAGTGGTGTCGAGGCGGTGGACTGGCGGGAGCCTACTTCTCGTTCGTGGCAGACCAGCAAATAGTTGGGCGGCTGGCATGCTCTGTGCCCACTATCCTAAGTATTTCCACAAACCCCGATTGAATCAATAGCAGTTTTTGGGCCAAATGGCGGCAAAGCGAAAAAATGGCAGCAGCAAAAGCGGAATGGAGGCTGGACCAGCCCGATGCGCTAGGTCAACAAGCGTTCGACGCTTTCCATGAGCCGGTCCATGGCGAACGGCTTGCGGATGTAATCGTCGACGCCCAGCATCTCCGCATAGGCCTTGTGGCGGCTGCCTTCGTTGGCGGTAATCATAATGATCCGCAGCGGCACGGGCCGGGTGCGGCGGAGTTTTTCGAGGACCAAAAATCCGCTGCGTTTGGGCATCATCATGTCGAGAATCACCAAATCGGGATCCTCCCGTTCGCACAGGACTAAGCCTTGATTGCCATCACGAGCAACCATTACCTGGTAGCCGTGGGCTTCCAATGCCATTCGCATCGATTCCACAATTTCCTGATCGTCGTCGACCAGTAAAATTCGCTTGGTTGATGAGGCGACTTTGGCTGTAGCGGCTGTTTGTGGGGCGACTCGTTGCGGTCCATCCGGTTGATGTTTGGCGGCCGATTTTTGCGAGGGGGCTTTAGGCTGAGCGGTTTTTGTTTTGCCGGCTTCCGTCATGGAAAGGTCCTTGAAGCAGATGGCTTTCGCCAGAGGCAAGTGAGCCAAAGTTTACACCCCGCCCTAGCGGCGTGGATCCAGAGCCGCAACATGTTGGGGAGGGAGAACGGGCAGAAATGAATTTAGCGATACGATATGCCTATCGCGCCGTGGCTGGAAATGCAAGCCGCCAATTGGTTTTTGGCGGTTTAGGAAAGATTAGGTAGATGGCGAGCCCGTTTTGCCTTGGATCAACGATCTCATTCGTACAGGCTGAGCCGCATTAGTTTCCAGAAATAAGGACGAGCGGATATTCAGGCTCGTCTTTGACCGAGGGTCACTGTTGTTTGAGCCAGACGTTCAACATGCGACCGCTTCCTGGAAAGGTCGTGAAATCCGTTGGCCGAGGCTGACCCGGCGGGGCAAAGCAAACCATTTGGATGTTCCCAGTCACGCTATAAATTCCCAAGCACATTTGTCCCGCGTTGGGACCGGTGAGCGGGACGTAATTGATTTGTCTGGGCCAGGTCATTTGGAACAGGGCGAAACCGCCTAAAGTGGCGGAAGGCGTATTAGGCGCCAAAAGGTAACGATCGTTATTCATTTCCAGTCGAACGCTTGCGCCGGGGAGGAAACTGGAGCCTTCCCATTCGGCGTAGTACAGCGTCCACGTGCCCTGCAATTTTAGAAAATCGTTTTCCAATTCATCAGCGGCAGCCCGGTTGATGAGTAATGCTGCCGCCGCCAAAACCACCAACGACGTTATGATTTGTAATCGCTGCATGGAGCAGTTCCCTTAAACAGATAGGCAACACGGTCCGAACGGCGTTCGGTACTATGGAAAGTCTAGCATGCGCTGAGTGCCAGCGGCGGCCGCTGGTTTGATCGATTAGAGACGATGCTATGCGCGGCGGAAAGTGATTGGCTCAATAAAGGCCTCTCCAGAGATTAAGCCGCACTTTCAGCACTTCCTTCAGCACTTCAAGGTAGGCTCGGGGCGTTACCTTGGAATGCGGATCGTTGGTCCAACGGATAGGGCACTCGGCAATTTTGTAGCCTCGGTGTTGTGCGATGGCCAAAAGTTCCACGTCGAAGCCCCAACGGTCGATCGTCAGCAAGGAGAAAAGGTTTTCTGCCGCTTCAGCACGGAACGCTTTGAAACCTGCCTGCGTGTCCTTAATGCCCGGGACCGCCCAAAACCGGATCCATCGATTCCCGAGCTTTCCCAACCATTCCTTCCCGCGCGGTTGGTGAACGAGAACATTGGCGCCTGAGACGGCGCGCGAGCCGATGACCATGTCGGTTCCCGTTTCCAGTAGCGTGAGAAACTGGGCGATGTGATCAATGGCTGTGGAGTTGTCGGCATCCATAAACAGACGGTACTTTCCGCTGGTGTGCAGCATGCCATAACGGACTGCATATCCCTTGCCCCGATTTTGCTGGTATTGCAGCAATTGGAACCGGGCATCCAATGCGCGGACATCGGTCACGACCCGCGCGGTTTGATCAGTGGAGCCATCGTCCACGACGACTACTTCCCAGGAGTACGCTTGGCGATTGAGAAAATTTCCGACCGCTGCCAAGGTTTCAGCCAAACGCGCTTCCTCGTTAAACGCCGGGATAACGACGGACAAGAAAATCGCGGGATTTGTCTGTGGCATGAGCGAAGGGCTGGTTAAGAATGTGGCGGCGAATTAACCTGACGCCTCCGGGAGTGGGAAGATCGAATTTCGGACAGTGATTTTCCCGATCGACACCGTCGAGCCATGTTCAAGCAGTCTCTCTAGCTTTATTGACAATCGGCGGTGATGCAAGACAGGATGAATGTTTAAGGCCATGGTTTATGCCGAGCGTCTGTTTCCATGAACAACGACCCACAATCGTCGCCACGTTGGGTTCATGCTTTATTGCACAGTCTGTGGCCGGTGGCTCTGCTTTTGGGTTGCCATCTGTGGTTGGGGTTGAGCGCTGCCCATCGCAAAACGCTCACCTTTGACGAAGGCTTGCATTTAGCGGCTGGAGAAAGTTATTGGGTGGCCAACGATTACCGTTTAAATGCTGAAAGCGGCAACTGGCCGCAGCGTTGGGCCGCCGTGCCGGTTTGGTTAGAGGGGAATCGATTTCCGCCGGCTGACGATTCCGCTTGGATAAACGGCATGCGGTACGATTTTTCCAACGAATTTTTGTACGCTTCCGGCAACGACGCCGACAGCCTGATTTTTCAAGGCAGGGTGATGATTGGCTTGTTGAGCGCCGCACTGGGAGCGGTGGTGTATTTTTGGTCGCGACAGTTGTTTGGCGTAATCGGCGGTTTGATCAGCCTGTCGCTGTACGCTTTCTCGCCGACGATGCTGGGCAACGGCTGGTTGGTGACGTCGGATTTGGCGGGAGCCTTGTTTTTTACGGCTGCCAGCTGGTCTTTGTGGACCTTCTTGCAGCGTGTTTCTCCCTTTACTGTGGCGATCAGCAGCTTCACGCTGGCCGGGCTAGTGTTGTCGAAGTTTTCCGGCGTGCTGATCGTGCCGATGGGCTTGCTGCTGTTGGGCGTGCGGCTGTGCAACTCGAAGCCCCTGGTTGTGGCCTTGGGGGGGCGGTATGCAATTCGCGGCCGGCTGAAGCAACTGGCGGTGCTAGCCGGCGCGATGCTACTCCAACTGTTGGTGGTCGATCTTTTGATTTGGGCCTCCTACGGCTTTCGATATGCCACGTTGAACCCTAGTGCTAGGCAAGAAGTTCCCTTTACCACGGCCTGGGAGTATTTTGCAGACCATTTGGGCATGGTTCGGCCGGTCGTCGAATTCATCGGCGAGCGCCACTGGCTGCCGGAGCCTTTTTTGTACGGCTTTTCCTATACGCTTTCGACCACCGAAGCCCGGCGCGCGTTTTTGAACGGTGAATTTGGGACTCACGGCTGGCTCGGCTTCTTTCCGTATTGTCTGGCCGTGAAAACGCGTTTGGAAGTGTTTGTGATATTGCTGTTGGGGGCGGCGGGAGCCTGGTTCTGGCGGGGAACGAGCGGCCGCGACGGTAGGCTGTCTTCTACAAATCCTGGAAGCGGCCATCTGTATTCGTTGACGCCGCTGTGGGTGTTGCTGGCGGTGTACTGGATGTTTTCGCTGACCAGTCATTTGAACATTGGACAGCGGCATTTGTTGCCCACCTATCCGCCGATGTTTATTTTGGCCGGGGCCGCGGCATGCTGGTTTCGGGCGTGGCCTAAGTCCTTGGCAAACCAGCCCAGGGAGACAGGCCGTAAAGCCGTTGATGTTGCGCCGTCGTCGCCGAGCTTCTCTCATCAAGTGCTGTGGGGGGCCCGAGTCTTGCTGGCTGGTTCCTTAGTGCTGGCCATGCTCGAGGGCCTGTGGATGTGGCCGGACTATTTGGCGTATTTCAACGTGTTGGCCGGCGGGCCGGCGCAAGGCTACAAGCATTTGGTCGACAGTTCGCTCGATTGGGGTCAAGATTTGAAAGAGCTAAAGCGTTGGCTGGATGCGCATCCGGATGATACCCATGATCCCCGACGCGTTTACCTGTCGTATTTCGGAGAGGCTTCTTCCACGTATTACGGGATTGATGCGATCAGGCTGCCTGGGTTCATCGACGTACCAGCGCCCGGCGTTCCCAAACCGCTGGCTGGCGGCGCCTATTGCATTAGCGCCACCATGCTTGAAGGCGTTTATTTTAAGTTTCCCGGAAAATGGAATGCACGATACGAAGATTTGTATCAACAGCTTAGTAAGGCAGTACTCGCCTATCGGCAAGCAGGCGGGAATGCGGATGCGATTCAGCAGATTACGTCGAGCATTGGTGCGCCAAGCATGGATCAGGTTTGCCAGCTGTATGAGCAATTGCAGATGGCACGGCTGTGCGCGTTTTTGCGGCAACGGGAACCCGACGATAATGTGGGTCACTCGATTCTGATCTATCGCCTCAGTGATGCCGAAATTCAAAAAGCGCTAGAAGGGGCGCCCGTCGAATTATTGCCCGATTGCGAACCGGAAGCGAAAGCAAGTTTGCCAATACGAACCATGAATTAGCAGCGCAAGGTAGTTTTGGATTACGAACGGAACGAACGACTGAGCTTGATCCTGCGCATGTGTTATTTTCGCCGCAAAGCGAACGACATGTAATGAATGCCGGACTCGTCATCGGTGACCATGGCGCCTTCGGGGGCCAAATAGCGCGAAATCACGTCCCACGGCGGCAGCGGGTTTTGATCTAACCCCTGGTTGAGCACACTGAAAAACAGGCTGTTTCCTGCCCGTTTTTGAAGAGTCTGGCGGGCATCGTCAGAAGCGGCCAGATCGTACAAATACTTCAGGCCGGATCCAGATTGGTTAAAACTGAGCATGCCCGGCTTGTCGCCGCCCGGCTGCCGAGAGACTTTGGAGGCGATAAGTTTGAAGTCGAGCGAAGAAGCCAGATCGTTTTCGACCTCATCGCGGTGCGAAAAAATGTGTTCTAAAATGCCAGCCCGATCGCTGATCAGCAGCCAATCGTCCAGAATCGCCATGCAGGGGACGGGGCGGGTTTCGTCTTCGCGGCGCCGGGGACCATCAAAGGCAAGGAATAGTAGATCGAAATAAGTTGGACCGTTGGTTTCGTAATAGTCGATGCCGGCGAAAGCTTTCTTGTCTAATCGCGGTCCTAAATTGGTGATAAGTTTTTGATAGATATCGTTGAAGGCCTTGGGATCGCGCAGCTGCAAGGCGAATAAGTTATGCGCACCAATGCCGGGCTTGGCAGGCTGTTCGAACCATGTAGAGTGCAAAAATCGGCCGGTGAGAGCGGGCAGCAATTCGTGTTCAAAGTCAATTCCCGTCCGACGCTGCACGCGGTCGTTGATTTTTTTCGCCGTTGCGCCGGGTCCGTTAAAGGTATCGGCCAGCTTGGTCCCCTTGTCGAAAGTCTGTTGCAAGTTCCAATGGAGGGATGAAAAGCTGGCAGTGTCGCCGGGCACCCAAGTCGGCGGCGTATCGTCGCCAGAATCAAGCGCAAGGAGCTCCAGCACGCCGGAACGAGGATAGCCCAGGGCCAGATAGAATTGCGAGATGCCGTCGAAATCTTCCGTGGCCAGAACGAAGCTTCCTCCCACGCCTTTGATTCCATCCAATCCAATGGTTGGTAGAATGGACAAAGCCAATTGTGCCGCGGCATCGGTTTTGGCAATTTCCGAGAAAATAGCAATGGGGTCCGCAAAAAACGTGAGGTGTGGCTCTTCGTCTTTGGTGCCCCGACAATGGTTCATGACTTCTGCGAACCGTGGGTTTTCCGCCAAGCAATCTTCATTGTTGGTGGTCCAGCGCGACAGCAACTGTTTGGCGACATCTAAATTCGTGCAAAACACCAGGGTGTTGTCACGCTCCACCGATACCAGCGACGGAGAGTCGCCGCCGTGTTCGTAAATCGAGATGACAAATCCATCGACACTTTCCTGCCTTCCTACGTAGCCGTTGTGTTCCAGTGCGGTGTGAATGGTATCGGTGAATTTGCGGGCCGATTCAATACTGTTGCCGCAATCGACCAAGGCAGCGAATCCGAAAGGTTTCGATGGGCCCTCGGAAATAGGTTTTCCGGTAGGCAACATGGCCAGCGTAATTTCTCCCTGAGGAATGTGTGCAATTTCGTCCAGGGATAGCCCGGTGCTCTCCTTCACTTGGGTCAGGGCATTGTTGGCGGCTTCGTACAGCTTGGTGACAAAGGGCTGAATTTGAGGGTCGGCAATCATTCGCCCCAAGTTGGTTTGCTGGAATGCCTCGACTAACTCAGGAACGCTGGCCACATGCACGTAGGCCAGCGTGTTCTTTGGCAACAGCTTTTCTGCTGACACATGCTGGGCCTGGGCGGAAGACACGCCCAACGCTGACAGCAGCAGGACAAACATCCACCACAACACGCTGGAAAAGTGACGCTGGTGACAGTCGGATTTGGCGTTCACCAGGGTCGCCGGAAGGCATTCGATTTTATCTGGCCCCATTTTTCGATCCTTTGTCGGGCGTTCTTTGTTGAATGTGTAGGGTTGAATAAGGAAGGAAAGACGCATGGCAAATGCATCGATGATGCTCGGTCAGAGCGGCATCGGTAGCAGAATAAGGTCTGGTTTTTGAACCAATGTAACCCAGCATTGTACCTGACTTAACTGGCCGATGTTTCAGTCGGAGTAACGCGCTGACAGCAGTTCGCATGTCGCACGCAAGAATTGCGATATTTGCCGACTTTCTACGGAAATTTTTTTTCGCATTCTTATTAAAATACCCATTTCAACACTGATTTCAAACTGTAGCGGTTTTCCGAACGATTTCTTGGAGATTTGGGAAGGTTATTCCGATTATTCGCATTGCGCAGAGTTTGCGGGCGCTACCGGGCTGCGTTCCCTGCTTTCCTGCGGTGCATTGATCCTTACGGACTTCGACCCAAGGCAAAGTTTTATCCCCCCCAAGCATGAACAGCCCACAATTCACCAACCGCTTTGTATTGATTTGGAGCTTGGCCTTCCTGGCGATCCTGCTATGCGGTCGCAGGTCCCATGGGCAAGCGCCTGCGCCGCCTCTGCAAACGTCGGGGGCAACCAATCCCGGCCGAAGCGATCAGGACGAGGTGGTTCGGGCGTATACGGTAGTTCCACCCGCCACATTAGAGCAGGTGTGCCAGCAGTTGACGAAACGATTTCCGGCTTCGACGGGAGTGCGCATCTCGCCGGATGAACGCACTTCTCAAATTCTTGTGGTTGCCCCGGCGGCAATTCAGGAGCAAGTTGGCGCGTTGCTGCAAGGGGATCCCCCGGCAACGGACGCCGCACCCAAGACAGAACAGACCGCACCGAATGCTACAACACGCGGGCCGAAAGTCGTGCCACTCAGCCATCTTGGCTGGCGCGAATTTGAAGCATCGTTAAACGGCATCTTTGGCAAGCCGCTGCCGGTAACCCTGGAACACGGTGGCGATTGGGCGCGCTACGTGTTAGAAACCCGTGGTGGCCGTGTCGACCTGATCGTGGATCGAAAAGCCGGGCAGGTGGCGTTGGAAGGTCCCGTGAAGTTGGCCGACGCCTGGGCGCGAATCGTGCAGTCGCTCGACAATCATCCGCAGCAGGCCAACGACGATACTCGGGTGGTGACGTTAAACGCGGCCAAAACGTCCGACGTGATCAAGGCGCTTTCCGTATTGCGAGAGAACAACTCCACGGCCAGCAGTGAGCCCCGGGCCGCCGGCACAGCAAGCCAACCCCTGCAAAATGGCGATAGCGCTGCCGCTGGTCGGTTTATCAACATGATTTTTCAGCCGAAGCAAGAGGGAAATCAGGCCGATGCGGGCTCTTCTTCGGCGCAAGCCAATGCGCCTTCGCAGCAGGTTGCTCAGGCGCCAACACCGCCGCTAGCGCAAAATCCAAACGAAAATCAAAATCCACAGGATCAAAATCAAGCGCCGCCGGCTTCCCCGGAACCGGGCGGAGAATTGATTGGCCCAGTGCAGATTGAATTCCTGGAAGGGCTGGATGCGATTGTGGTTCGTGGCAATCCGCGCGACGTGGAGCGCGTGATGCAAATCATCAATCAAATCGAGCAGTTGAGCACGGTCACGCAACCACGGATCGAAATTTATCCGTTGAAGTTTGTCAACGGCCAAACGCTGTACAATCTGATCCAATCGATTTACAGCCAAACCCTGGCAGTAAGACAAGGCCCCGTTAGCATTACGCCGCTGGTTAAGCCGAACAGCCTGTTGCTGATTGGTCGCGACGAAGCGGTGCAAAGCGTCATCGACTTGATTAAGCGGCTGGATCAGCCGGTGAATCCGTCGGCGCTGTTTCAGGTGTTTCCACTGAAGCACGCTTCGGCCACAGCCGCTCAGCAGACCGTAAACCAATTTTTTGTGGCCCGGGGCGGTCTGGGGGGCACGGCATCGGTCGTGGCGGATTTCCGCAGCAATTCGCTGATTGTTCAAGCCAGTCCGCGCGATCTGCAGGAAGTCGAAGCGCTGTTGAAAAAACTCGACACGAACAGCAGCCCAGCGGTCAACGAGCTGCGGATTTTCCCGTTGAAAAATTCGGTGGCGGAAGAATTGGCCCAAGTGCTGGAAACGGCGATTAATCCGCAGGCACAGGGCGCGGGCGCGCGAGGGCAACAAAATGGCCAGCAAGGATTTCCCGGAACGGCCGGCGGCGCGAACAACTTTGGCGGCGCCGGCGGATTCGGCGCCGGAGGGGCCAATGGATTTGGCGGCGCGGGAGCACCAGGCGGCGGGTTTGGCGGCGGCGGATTCCCGGGCGCTGCTGGCGGCGCGGGAGCTGCAGGGGGTGGATTTGGCGGCGCGGCGGGCGCTGCGAATCAGCAGCAAAATCAGCAGCAAAATCAACAGCGCTCGTCCGTGTTGCACTTTGAAATGATCGACGGGGCAACCAAACAAGCCTTCAGCTCCGGGATTTTAAGCGATGTGCATATCACGGCCGATTCGCGAGCCAATACGCTGTTGGTTTCCGCACCGTCGGACAGCATGGAATTGATTGCGGCGTTGATTCGACAGTTAGATCAAATGCCTTCGTCGGAATCGCAGATTAAAGTGTTCGAAATCAGAAACGGCGACGCCGTCAATTTAATTCAAATGTTGGAAACGCTGTTTGGCCAAACGGTGCGGACCACCACCACGACCGGCGGGGGCGGCGCCGGCGGCATAAATCAAGGCGGAGCGATTGAAGTCGAAAACATTTTGGTCCCGGTGCGGTTTTCCGCCGACGAGCGCACGAACAGCATTATTGCGTCGGGCTCCGCCAGCGATTTGGCGGTGGTCGAAGCCATTTTGCTGCGGCTGGACGAAAGCGATGTGCGCTTGCGGAAAACGACAATTTACCGTTTGAAAAACGTGGCGGCAGTGAACGTGGCTAACTCCATCACCACGTTTTTAACGCAGCAGCGGACGTTGAACCAAGAATTCCAACAGCAAGGGGCCACCAATCCATTTTCGGAAATCGACCAGGAAGTGATTGTGGTGGCCGAACCGACCAGCAACAGCCTGATTATCAGCGCCACGCCGCGCTATTACGACGAAATTATGAAGGTCGTCGAGCAAATCGATAAACGCCCGCCGATGGTCATGATTCAAGTGCTGATTGCGGAAGTCACGCTCAACAACACCGACGAATTCGGCGTGGAGTTGGGTTTGCAAGATTCTGTGTTATTCGATCGCAGCCTGGTGGGCGCCACGAATTTCATTACGCGCAGCGTAACCACCACGACCGTGGCGGGAACGCAAGTGACGAGCGACACGATTGTGGGCGCGGATAACAATCCTGGCTTCAATTTCAACAACACCAATGCCTTGGGAAATAGCGCCAGCGATGCCGCGTTAGCCAATCCAGGTGCAGTGGGTGCGCAGGGACTCACAAATTTGGGTTTGGGCCGGGCCAACAGCCAATTGGGTTACGGTGGTTTGGTGCTTTCGGCCAGCAGCGACAGCGTGAGTGCTTTGTTGCGAGCCCTGTCGGAATGCCGCCGGACCGACATCCTGAGCCGCCCGCAAATTATGACGCTGGATAATCAGCCTGCGTTCTTGCAAGTTGGTCAGCAAGTGCCGCGAGTAACTAGCTCCTCGGTCACGGCCACCGGCACCATCAATACCGTGACGCTTGACAACGTGGGCATCATTTTGGAAGTTCAGCCGCGCGTGAGCCCGGACAACTTAATCGTGATGTCGATCGACGCGGAAAAATCGTCGTTGGGTCCGGAAGATCAGGGCATCCCCATTTCGATTAACACCAACGGGCAAGTGATTCGCTCGCCGTTTTACAACACGACATTGGCGCAAACAACTGTGCAGGCGGTGGAAGGACAAACCATTGTTCTGGCCGGGTTGATCACCAGTGAAAAAGACCAAGATCACCGGCGAGTGCCGTATCTTTCCAACATTCCGCTATTAGGTAATTTATTCCGCTACGATTTGGTCAATCAACAGCGCACCGAATTGTTGATTGTGCTGACGCCGCACGTGGTGCGCAACGAGGACGACGCCGACCGCATCAAGCAGGCGGAAGCGGCCCGCATGAGTTGGTGCCTGGGCGACGTTATCAAGTTAAACGGCCCCTCCGGCTTACGAACCCGGAAGGATGATTTCAGCGACAGCGAAACCACGGTGGTTTATCCCGAGTTGCACCCGGACGGCAGTCCGATGGGACCTGATTTGCCCAAGACCGGGAACGAGGAACTGCCGGCTCCTTCGGTCCTGCCGTCCAAGCCTAAGACTCCGCCGCAGCAGCCGACGCCAGCGAAGTCTGAATAGTGCGGTCCACCGGGTGATTATCCCGCGGCAACAAAAGTTTTTTGAGAAAAAGTCGGTTGATGTGTGAAGTCAAAGATCGAGGTACATTATGAAAAGCCATCACCACTTGCTCGCGAACATGGCCCTGTTGGCGCTCCCGTTAGCCGTGGCCATGTTGTCTGGCTGCGCCACAGAGTTTGATCTCAGCAAGGGCATTCCCTGGGAGATTGGCAAAGACGGCAAGTTTGATACGCCCATGCAGGTAGTTGCCTTCTGGTCTGATGCGGTTCAAACCCAACCCGACAAACCCAAGGGCATTCGCGGCTTTGGCGGTCGGCTGTATTTTTACGGCAAAGACCCGAACAAGCCGGTCAGAGTTAAGGGCACGCTGGTGATCTACGCCTTCGACGAAACCAATCGTGATCCCAAAAATGTCATTCCCGACAAGAAATACATTTTCACCCCCGACCAGTTTCAAAAGAAATACAGTAAAAGCTCATTGGGCGATTCGTACAGCATTTGGCTGCCGTGGGACGAAGTCGGCGGGCTCCAGAAGCAAATTAGTCTGGTGGTGCGGTTCACGGGTGAAAAAGGTGAAATGATTACCAGCGACGAGGGGCATCAATTGTTGCCTGGAATCACGCCCGAAAAGCCAGCCCTGCCGGCTGAACAGAATGCCGCTGCGCAAACCGCGGCTGTCACGCTGAGTGGCCAGCCGGTTGTCTTGCCGACGGTGCCACAACTGCCGCTGGGGGTTGCAGGGCCTGTTTCGGCAGCGGTGCAAGGGGTCGGTTACCAACAAGTGGCTGCGGTTCCGGGGCAGTCGCAAATGTTCAGCGTGATGCAGACCTCCAATACCTCCGGAGTTGCTCGTACCGCTGTGGCGGGCGCCGAAGACCAAAACGGGGTGATCGATGTTTCCACGGCGCCCGATGGCCGCATGAAAACGACGACCATCAGCATACCGCAAGTGCCACGGCCGCGATTTGCTGTTCCAACGGCAGGCGGCATGGCGGCTGCCCCATTTGGCGCCACCGCTTTCACTCCTGGCGTGGTTCAGCAAGCGGCTCCTGTTGCCCTGCCGATGCAAAATCAAATGTCCGGGCAGAGCCAAATGCCTGTGCAGAACCAAATGCCGGTGCAGGTGCAAATGCCCATGCAGGGGCCGGCCAACAATCAGGGTCAGATGATTGTGCCTGGTCAGATGCCTTCGGCTTACCAGGGCTTTCCGGGACAAAATGGAAACATCAACCCTACGGCGCCGGCAATGTCGGGAGTGATGAACTCGACGGCGTCGAATGGTTTTCCGGGGTCGGCAGATTATCAGACTGCAAACGCAGTTCGTTCCGGATTTGATAAACCCCGGGTTCTAGGAGCGCCAATTGCGCGGCTAGATCCCGATCGTGCTCAGTGGCCACTGACCCGCGGAGAACAGCCGTCGACCCTTGCATCTGCACCGCAATTGGCCCCAGCGCAGTGATGCCGCGCGATTTGGAAAGTTCGGTTGACAACTTCTGGCCTAATTGCGAATTCGCCGGCGCGGGATAGCTGAAAGCGACGGTGTAATTGGTGGGCATTGTGGCGCCGATGCTGCCGCGATTGTTGCCGCCTTGCCCGCCGAAATTCTGGTTCATGCGATTGCGGTTGTTTTGCATGCCGAATTGGCCGATTCCGCCAAGGGCGCCGCCCAGTCCTCCGTTCATGCCGTTTTGACCGGTGGTTAAACCGGGGATTTGGCCGACGAAACTGCCGCTGTTGGCGCCGACAAACTCCTGAGCTTGGAAATTGCCGCCTTGGGTTCCGACGGAAGTGAGATTGTTAAATCCAATGCCGCGCCCGGTGCCGAAGGCGGAAGTTGAGCCGTTCATCGAGCCAAAACCATTCGAACCGCCCATTAATCCGGCGCCGGCGCCAATGGTTCGCTGTCCGAAGGCGCCGCCGCTGGAAGTCATGCTGCCGGTGACTCCGCCACCCCCCATGCTGCCAAAGCTGGAGCCGCCCGTTCCGCCATATCCCGTTCCCATGCCGCCCCCATATTGGGCGCAGGCAATTCTACTGCTTAGCAAGCAGCCAGCCCCGACGAGAAAAATCAAAGATAAAGAAGCTTTACTCATGACAGAAATTATAGCGTTCCAATGACCGGCCGCAATGCTGAAGCTATTTAAGGGGTGTTTCCGGAGGTCTAAAACCTCCTTTGCGCTGTATCTGTCGGGTGAGTTTGTCAACATAAATAAAACAACAGGCGCTAGGACAAGTAGCGCGACAAAATCGTCTTATTCGGCAATCTCGAATGTTTGGAAGCCGGTCAGCGGTCGGTTAGAGACATTTCCTGCCTGCGGCAATCGCTGCCGGCGCCATTCACTGCGAAGCATTATCCAGCGGCGCGGCATCCTCTGCCGGCACGGCGGTTCCCTCCCGTAGATTATCGCCGATGAAAACCTGCACGAGTTTTCCCTCGGTGGTGATCACGGCGTCACGGACGCCAATTTTTAGCACTTTGCACTTCACGTTGCCCACGGTGAATTCTTCTCCCTCGTGCAGTTTGAGCAGCTCGCCCGTCGTTTTCACCAACACCCAAACTTGCGGTTGATCGTCCTGCTCGACGATGCCTGTGACCGTGGCGAACTTGGCCACGTCGATAGGCGGCGAACTCCTTGGACGTGTTGGCTCCGCGCGTTGACGCGGGGGCACGTACTCGGAAAACAAATTTCGATCATCAATGGCTTTTTCGTAGGTTTTGACGTCGCCCAGCGCTAGTTGGTTCAGCTTCTCGTTGCTGAGCTTGTCTTTCCGGTCAGCGCCGGGCAGCAGCAGCGCTTCGATGTCGATCGTGACGTCCAGCGCTTTGCCATCGGCATGGGGCTTAATCATCAACTGGCGAATTTTGTGAAGTTGATTCGAAGAGTAAAATCGGTACAGGAAATCCACGACTTGCTTCATCGAGATGTCCGCATCGGCTTTGATTTGAAAGTCGTACTTCTCAAAGGTGGCGGTGTGACCGACTGTCGTCTGCAGTTGCACGGTGGCCGATTCAAGCTGCGCATCGTCGACGAGTTTCATCAACCAACTTTGATATAATGACGGCGCTATCTTCGTATCGCTGGGAAGCGAGATGCTTTCCCAGTTTTTCATTTTCTTTTGTGCGCGGTTGCCGGCGTCGATTTTGGCTTGGTTATCAGCAATGGTCTGATTCCACCTGTCGATTTGCTTTTCACGGTCGCTAAACTTGCCGGCGACGGTCTCATACAGGTAGTACACTGCCAGCAAGCCCACCACGGCTGCCAAACCAACGGCCAATTTTTTTTCGCGAGGATTCATGGCGAGCCGGCCTCCGTGGTTTTGGGAGGCAGTGGCGCGGCGGCCTGCGGCGCTTCCGGTGCTGTTTTCTCTGGGACCGTCGTCTTCGATGCCGCGGCCGAAGCGGGCGATTTGGCGGGCACGGCGGTTGAAACCGGATTGATGCGGATATCGGCTTTCACCGTCCAGGGATAATCTTTCCGTTGACGATCGTCTTCCTCAGCGCTTTTGGGCGTAACTTCGTGCTGCTCGTCGCGCAGAGATTGCGGCAAATGCTCGACGACGCTGGTATCGCGGGCGCGTCCTTCTAAGTGGATGTTGCTGATGTTTTTTAAGTTGTCATTGGGCGTGGTTATCGACGTGAGCATGAATTCCTGGGCCGGTGGCGCTTTGGAAGCCAAACGAGCAATTTCGTCCAGCCAATTGACGTTGCCGCCGATCCATTTTTCCACTTCCGCGGTTTTTTTGATGATTTCGTCAGCATGCTTTAGGTCCGGATTCATCTGTTTCGCCTGCTCGGCAAGCGCTGTAATCTCCCCGTTCATGCTGTTTAGTTTCAGCCAAATCAACAACACGCCGATGGCCACCAATGCTCCCGCCGCAACGCCCGCAATGGTCCACTCTCGCCGTCGGTTTGGCGCTTCGGGCCTGCGGCGCGGGTTGAGAAAGTCGATGGTGGCGATGCCCGGGGCATCCTCGTCCAGCAGCATGCCGACCAGCGGAGCGAATCGGCTGGGATGTTCCGGCATGTTCCGCCGCAAATCGCCCCCCAGCGTGCAGCAGGTTAAGGGGTTGAAGACTTCGGCAGGAAGTTCCAATTCCCGACCGATTTCCCGCGCCAATACTCCCTGGGCCGAACCCTCGCCGCACAAAAATACTTCTTCGATGTGTTGTCCATGCAGGCGCGCATGAACGGCGGCAATGGTCCGCCGGATTTCCGGCAACATGGTGCGAACCGGGTCGGTTTGGAAGGCCTCCAACGGCAGCCGCGCCGTGCGCATGAATACGACCGAATCGCCCGCCAGAACCGTTAGGTCGGCTTCTTGGGCGAGCAAATCGACCAACAGCCGCAATTTTCCTTCACTGCCGGGACGGGCGCGCGACAGCAGCGAAGCCGCTGCACAGGGACGCAAAATCAAGCGTGCCGGCTTTAAGTCGGCGGCCTGGCAGGTGATTTGGATTTCGCCCACCAGTTCCGGCGAAATGGCAGCCGCCAACACGGTGAGGGCTTCGCCCGATTCGCTCGGCAAGGGAATGAAATCCAAGGGCCAGTCGTCGGTCAGCGTGTTAAATTCGCGTTCCGCCTGGAAGCGCACTAACTCCGGCAGTTCTTCCGGCGGAGCGGGAGGCAACGTGAGATTTTTCAATTCGATGTTTGCGCGCCCGACTGCCACCAAAGTTTTTCCATGGTGGATTCCGCGGGCGGCCAGTGCCTCGCTGATTCGCCGTCCGATCGCGCCCAGGTCATGCTCGCCGCTCAACGACAATGGACCGGCCGTTTCGGAGAGCGGGGTTCCGAGCGGGCGGTAAATGCCCGGCAGCGAAACCGCAAACGCTTGCTCCAACACCACGCTGCCGCGGCGTAGGTCGGCCACGGCCACTCGGGCTTCAGCATCGTCCCATTCAAGTGCAAGAAGTTGAGCCATGGCGTGGAGATGTGTAGTTTCTTGGTTTCAGAATGAGATGTTTGGGGCGCGCCGAAATAATGCTGCGGTTGAGTGAGAATTATTGAGTAGTTCCGACGCCCAAGGTCTCCAACGGGAAGCCGCGGCCCAAGTGGGTCATATCTCTCCAGAATACTATGCGGGGAAGGCTAGTTGTAGTTTCGCCGCTACCAGCCGTTGCAGAACTGCTGGAATTGCTCGCGCTGCTGTTCGCGGAACTCCCACTGGAGCCACTACTTGAGCCCTGCGAACTGCTGGTTGAAGCCTGGGAGCCGGTACTGCCGCTTCCCGACGAAGAAGAGCTACCGCTGGTCGATCCCGTAGTGCTGCCGCCTGTGGCCTGGCTGGAGTTGGCGGTGGCGTCGATAATTACTTGGGCGCGGCTGGCTGTTCCCCCGTCGTCAAAATAGCCGACAATTTGGGCGCTATAAACGCTGCCTCCGGCAGTGATGTAGGGCATCAACGTTTTCATTTCGTCCAGCGTAACGATGCCGTCAACGTACAGCCAAGTTTCCGACCGCATCTCGGGGTGTTGACCGGTATATTCTGGCTCGCGCTGCGAGAGGATTTGATCGACCATGTCGCTGGTCAAGCCAGGAATGCCCAACAACAACGTCCGTGACGCCTGGTTGATGTTGATCCGGCCCGGGAAGGACTGTGCCGAACTGGTCGTCACGTAATCGGTCAATTCGGGCAGGTATTGTTCAGCCTGCGAGGCCTCGGCTGGAAATGGGCAACTCAGCGTAACAGTTGCCGTCGCCGAGTTTCCACCTCCGCCTCCTCCGGTAGTTCCTCCAGTGGTCGATGCGTTCTTGGGAACCTGGACTCGTGCGCCGATCAAGTCCAGCACACTGTTAATGTTGGCCTTGGGCTGAACTTTGGAGAGGTCGCCCAGATCGATGTCGCCGGGAGAAACTTCATTTCCGCTTCCGCCGCCTGTTCCACCGCCAGCACGGCCCGCAGCTCCGCCGCCTCTACCTCCTCTTCCGCCGCCGAATGCCCCACCGCCACCCGGGCCGCCCCCGCCGCCAAAACCACCGCGTCCGCCCCGTCCGCCGCCACCGGGACCACCCCCTCCTGGTCCACCTTTGCCGCCGCCACCTTTTCCTCCACGTCCGCCGCCACCGGGCCCGCCATTGCCACCCGTTCCTTGACCACCTGGGCCTCCGCGTCCTGCACCACTGCCGCCGCCCGCCGCACCACCGCCACCACCGGCAGCACCCCCGCCGCCCGCGCCACCGCGTCCTCCGCCTGCCGCCGCACCTCCACCTCCTGGCGCTTGGAAAAACACGAATTGAAATGGAGAGTGCCGCAGGACCAGACCGGTTGGAGTTCCTTGTCCTCCAGTCGGCCCGCCATTTCCGCCGTTTCCACCATTTCCGCCGTTTGACGTCCCAGACGAACCATTGGTCGACGAGCCGGAACTGGGTTGGGTACCCCCGTAAATTCGATATGCCAGGATGAAATTCACCCAGTCGTCGTCGAACACCGCAGACAAGTTGTCGTGCAATTCCTGGAGATTTTTGTCGTTGAGATTGATTTTGGGTGTGCCATCGGGTTGCACGTTGGCCTCTTTGCCGCACAGCGTGAGATACGCCGCCCAGCCGCGGTCCATTTCCGGATCGGCTCCATAACTTTGAGCCAGAGAGGCGTTTCCCTGCTCGCCGGCATCAATGATGCCATTGCGATTGGCGTCTGCGCCGAAGAGCAATTGGGGCGTGACGCCGCGAACCAATAACAGCTCTTCGATGGTGTCGAGCGGACCATTTTTGGGAGCGTAAGGCGGATTCAGCGCGGCGTAATAATCGCTTTCCGCACCGTTTTCGCGCGGATCGTCGTCGGGATCGAGCCAGTCCAAAATGGCGTCGGCAATGTTGACATCCATGCCGGGCAAGGTCATTAGCAACTGTTCACCCACGCCGGGGTTTTCCTTATCCATTTGGACCAAGGCGTTAAGGTTCAACTTGGCCGATTCGTTTTCCAAACCGTAGCGCACTCCGGTGACGGTGCCGTTTTCGATTTTCGGCGCCACGATGCTGAACCGCCCACGCCCGCGCGGTGTGCCATCGTCCATGACCAGTTGGCTTTGAAATTGAGCCGCATTATCGTAACAACCGCCGGCTTGAGTGATGGCGTCCGGCGTCTGAGACAGATACGTGCGCAAAAAATCGGCTGCCGATTCCACCAAAGCCCGCGCTTGGGCTTGCCGCCCGACTACGCGAGCGGCCTGATGTTCCGTTAGCATCAGTTCCGTGAAACTGTACGCGGCCAAAGTCATCACGGCGATCACGACCAGCACGATTACCAGCACCAGGGCGCTGCGTTCGGGATGAAATTCGACGGTCGACCGCGCATTTGCCCGACGAACGCGGCGAACACCCTTTCGCTGAAGGTTGAAACCGCGGCTGCAGTCTTTCATCAGTAGGTCTCCGTTACTGGGCTTGGGTGTTGCTTCCCGAATTAGAAGCACCAGAACTTGAACTGCTGCCGCTGGAGCCCGACGACTGTGAGCTGCTGGCTGGCAACTGAATCGGATCGCTGGCCGGCAAACGGATGACCGTGCTGTAGACGCTGTCGGGGTCCTGGGCCGCTGCATCGGCGACCGACGCATACTGGGGTGGCGTGTAGTTGGCCTGCCCGGCATGCGCGGGGTCGGCCAAAATCATCGAAATTTTAATGGCTTGCGGCAGGCCGCTGTTTTGAGTGGTGTCCCACGAGGTATCCCACTCGGATCCATCGAAGTATGCAAACTCCAAGCCCAGAACTTCCGGCGCGAGAATCACGGCACCATCGGTCGTGGATTGTCCATTTTCTGAGGCGTATTCCCACATGGCGTGATCCATTTCGCAGCGGACCAGCCCCGTTCCGTCGACCACGTTGCTAGTAGAAATCACTTGCGAAGGTGGCGCCGTGGGGCCGGCGAGGAAATACGTGATGGTTCGCACGTCGCTTGGTGGCACGGTAGATGAATTGTCACTGTTGCCAGTGTATTCGTCGATTCGCGGCAGTCGACCGACATCGATAATCAGCCCGTAGGTATCGCCAACCACGCCGGCTATTGTTTCGGTAGTCGTGGAGTCGCTGCTGTTGCTGGAATTAGAACTGCTTCCGGAACTGGAAGATGAACCGCTGCCGCTGCTCGAGCCTGAACCACTGCTCGAGCCCGTGCTACCGCCTCCCTTGCTGCCACTGGTTCCAGTTTTGCTTCCTGTTGTGCCACTGGTGCTTCCGGTGCTCCCAGTCGAGCTGCTCGTGCTGCTTCCCGATTGGGCGCCGGTGGAATCGTTCAAGGCGGTCTTCGGATACGACATCATTCCGCTGGAATCGAACGGCTCGTAGCGGATGGTGGCGCGCACGTCAGCGACGATTTTTGCCATAACGGCCCGCGCCAGTTGATCGCGCTGGGTTTTGGTTTGGCCCGTGTCGACCAATCGCAGCGTGCCGCTGACCGATGCTGAAATTAAAGCAATCAGCAAGACCGTAAGCCCCAAGGCCAGAATCACTTCCAACAGCGTGAAGCCGAGCTTTTGCCTCTGCTCTGCACGGCAAGTGGAGATTTCGAAAAAGAACCGCGGAAGGTTGTGAGTGCGTCCCATCATTGGCCTCCCGTGCTGGAACCACTTGTTGTTCCACTGGACGAGGACGAAGTGGATTGCGAATTGTCGTTCGATTCCGGCGCGACGCCAGGATCGATCATCCAGCGCCACAGCGAGAATTGCACCGGATGCTGACCGGCGGGCACATCTTTCGTGACGGTGATTTGCAGGGTCAACAATCCGGTTTGGTCGGATTCGCTGGAAATCGAATACAACCAGCGTGGATCATCATCGCAAGGCACGCTGGAAGCGGAGCTAGGGGCAATGGCCCCGGCCACCACTTGCTCTTCAATGCCTTCGCACAGCATTTCCGCCCGGGTCAGGTCGCGGGCCGTTTGGGCGTTTGCCAATCCGCTGCGCACGAGTTCGCCCAGAGTGGCGACAGCGCCGGCTAAAATCGCCAGGGCCAAAGTCACTTCCAGCAAAGTGAATCCGTTTTGGAACTCGGCGTTTGCACGGTGTTGTCCGTTGTTTGTTGTCCGTTGTCCGTGGTTTGCAACTGACCACTGATGTTTGCTGCGTTTCATTGCGGGGCCTCTCCGCTGAAGATGTCGCTCATGCGGGCCACGCCGGTCAAACCGCGCAACGAGATCGATATATTCCGGCCATACTGATTGCTAATGGTCACCACTGCTTCCGACGCCGTTCCGTCGGGATAAAACAGCACAGGCGGCGCATTGTCGGACGAACTGTTTCCCGAGGCTTCGCTTTCCGCGGCGGCAGCGCGGGCGTCCAATACGCGATTTCCGCTGGTAAACGTAAACCCGTCGGGTAATTGGTAGGCACATCCTGCCGAAGCATCGCCGGATGCGTTCGACGTTCCCGCCGAGGCCGCTGGGGAATTGCCCCCGAGAGTCATGGTCGACACAGCGGTGGAATCCGACGTGCTGTCGCTTTCCGTTGCTGCGGTGTCGTCTTGTAGAGCACTGATAGTGTACTGGCTCGTTCCCTGCTCAAAGTGGAACACTTGCGACACGCCGCTCGTCATGGCCTGCACCCGCGCATGGCCAAAAGCGGCTTGAACTTGCTGGGCGGCGTCTTTTAGGAGGACGCTTTCGTACGCTCGATGAATGGACGGCCAAGCCATGGCGGCAAACACTGCCAGCACCGCCAACACCAACATCAGCTCGACAAGCGTGAAGCCGGAGCGAAGGTAGCGCTTAGCAATCGGCAGTTGCTTGTTTGCATTGTCCATTCTCTTTTGTCCGTTGCCGGTGGGTGGCAACTAACTGCTGGCTTTTTGACTGCTGATCCACTGACCTTTCACGGCACGGCAGAAAATGCCGCTCGCCGATTCCAGGGAATCAATGGTTGTAAATGTCGTCTTGCGTGCCGTTTTGGCCGTCGGGCCCATACGACCAGACATCGACTTTATCGGGATGCCGCGCACCGGGCGATTGAATCTGGTATGGATTTCCCCAAGGATCCAACGGCACTTCTTTGGTTAGATACGGCCCGGTCCAAGCATCCGCTTTGGGGCCACCGGGGTTTGTAAACAACTGATCTAAAGTTGTTGGATAGGCGTTCATGTCGAGGTTATAACGCTCACATTGGTCGGAAATGGCTTCGACTTGCACCTGTGCTGCATTCAGATTTGCCCGTTTCTGAGCACCAGTGAACATACCGACCGCCAAAGACCCCAGTACCACCAGGATGACCAACACCAGCAACACTTCCATCAACGTAAAGGCCGCGCGCGATGGGCGACGTGCGTGAATGCCGGACATAATTCAGACCTCCACAAGAAAGATATATGTATTGAGAAGTTTTTCGATGAAGGTTTCCGCAGGCTACTTATTAAACCCCGCTAAAACAGCCCAGGTGGCGAATTTGCCACGCTTTTCTGCCATTTTTGGCCCTCAAAACGAACCGATGATCGTTCAGAAACAAGTTTTTCCGCCGCATTCTATTTTACACAGCTTGGCTCATTTGCATCACGGGCATTAACAGGGCAATAACGACAATTAATACCATCCCGGCCAGCAGCAACAGCATCATGGGTTCCAGCAAGCGCACCATTAAATCTAAGCGGCGAAATGTTCTTCGCTCCAGTGCGTCGGAAATGGTCGTCAGAACGCTTTCCAGGGTGTTGGATTCTTCCGCCACGGCGATCATTTCGACCACTTCCGGCGGGAAATAACCGCTGGCGCCTAACGGTTTGGCGAGCGATTGCCCGGCTGAAATGTTTTCGGCCGCTTCGGAAATCGCGGCGCCCAAAATCCTGTTTCCGGCGGCGGCACTGGAGATTTCCAACGAACGCAAAATCGGCACGCCGTTGTGCAACAACGTGCCCAGCACGCGGCAAAACCGGGCAACGGCTAAACTTTGAAAGATGCCGCCAATCGCGGGCAATTTTAGTTTCATGCGATCGCTCCAAACCCGTCCCGCCTCGGTCGACAATTTTTTTCGCGCGAAAAGAAAACCCATCACCATCGCGCCAAGAATAACCAAACCGACCCAGGAGCCCAGCGTGTGGCTGACGGCCAGCAGCGCATCGGTCAGGGCGGGCAATTCGCCGCGGTCGCGCAGCCGGGCAAACAAATCTTCAAATTTTGGAACAAAGAAAACAATCAGAACCGTGACAACCGTCACACCTACAACGGCCAAAAAAGCGGGATAGGCGAGTGCGCCTGTCGTTCGATTTTTAAGGTCTTGCTGCTGCTCCGTGAATTGGGCCACCCGGGCCAGGGCATCTTCCAGAAAGCCGCCTTCGGCGCCGGCGCGCACCATGCTGATGGCCATTTCGCTGAAGGCGCGCGGATTGGTTTGCATGGCGTCGGCGATGCTGGTGCCGTCTTCCACCGCGGTGTAAACTTCGCCCATTACTTCCTTCAACGCCGGCTGCGAGCTTTGATTTTTTAGCACTTCCAGCGCGCGCAACAACGGCACGCCGCTGCGGAGCAAATCGGCCAACTGCGCATACACCGTGGCCATCACCTGCGGCTTCACTTTGCGTCCGCGCTTGACATGCACCACGTTGTCGGCGACCGCATCTTTGACTTCCAAAGGAAATAGCGATTGCTTGCCCAAAGATGCCACGACGTCGCGGCGGCTGGACGCCGAAAGTGTGCCGCTAACCTTGCGGCCAGTATGGTCACGGGCGATGTAGGCAAAATCGGGCATATTTATCAGTGGTCAGATCAACGATTTGCAACGGGCAACTGACAACGGACGAAGGGCATTTTCAATGTTTGAGTTTGAACGTGGAAATATCGCCCTTAGTGGCCTGGGCCACTTCGTCAATCGTGGTGCGGCCGGAAAGGACTTTTCGCCAACCGTCTTGCCGCAACGTTGTCATTCCGTCGGCCACGGCGGCCTCGGTAATGGCCCAGGTGCTGGCTCGGTCGTGAGCTAATTGGCGGATTTTATTGGTGGTGATTAACAGCTCGTAAATACCCATTCGGCCGGAATAGCCGAAGTTGCGGCAGGCACGACATCCGCGCGCGCGATACAACTTTCCGCCGATCTCCTTTAGTTTGTCTCGGGGGAAATCGGAAGGCAAATCGGTTTCGATGGGGACGAAGGCTTCCTTGCACTGCGGGCACAAACGGCGGACCAGCCGTTGGGCCATGACGCCTTCCACTGTGCTGGCCACGAGAAATGGCTCCACGCCCATGTCGATCATGCGGGTGTAAGCGCCGGCCGCGTCATTGGTGTGCAGCGTGCTAAAGACCAAGTGACCTGTCAGAGACGCTTGAATGGCATTCTCCGCCGTTTCCTGGTCTCGAATTTCGCCGACCAGAACAATATCCGGATCGTGACGCAAAATGCTCCGCAGCGAGGCCCCGAAGGTCAAACCGATTTTGGTATGCACTTGAATCTGGTTGATGCCGTCGAGCTGATATTCGACCGGGTCTTCGGTGGTGATGATTTTGGTGTCATCGCTGCGGATTTCCAGCAGCGCGCTATACAGCGTGGTGGTTTTTCCCGAGCCGGTTGGGCCAGTCACCAAAACAATGCCGTGCGGCAACGTGATGAGTTCGTGGAAGGTTTTGTATAAATCGTCCTCCATGCCCAGCTTTTGGAGTTTGAACTCCATAGCGCCTTTGTCGAGGATGCGCATGACGATGCCTTCGCCGTGAATCATGGGGATCACGGACACGCGCACGTCAATTTCCCGTCCTCGGACGCGCAGCTTGATGCGGCCATCTTGCGGTAGCCGTTTTTCAGCGATGTTTAACCGCGCCATAATCTTCAACCGGCTAAGAATGGCCGCTTGAAAGCGCGTGATTTCCGGCGGCACCGGCTGCGGATGCAACAGGCCGTCGATGCGGTAACGAATCCACAGCCCATGGGCTTGCGGCTCGATGTGCACGTCGCTGGCCCTGGTTTCGATGGCTTCCAGCAAAATTTCGTTGACCAGCCGAATGACGCTGGCCTCCTGCGCCATTTCGGACAGCTCGGAGCCGTCGGTTTCAATTTCGCCCAGCAGTTCTACGTTGTCGTCGCTTTGCGACACCAAGCTGCTGACGGTTTCACTGCCCACGCCCAAATGGGTTTTGATGAGCTTGGAAATTTCCGCGCGGCTGGCCAGGACGGGCACGACGGTTAAACCGGTCGAAGCGCTGAGTTCGTCCAGCGGGTACAAATCGAACGGATCGGCTGTGGCAACCACCAGGCTGCCGTTTTCGCGGCGCACCGGAAACAGCGCCTGGCGATGGAGCAACTTGGGAGGAAAATCTTTCAAGAGCGACAAGTCGACGGGGGTTTCCGCCAAATCGATGTAATCGAGCCCGACTTCCGCACCCAGCGCTTTAAGGACCGCCTCTTCCGTGCAATAACCCATTTGCACGGCAAGTTGTTCCAGTTGAGTGCCGTTGTTCTGGGCGGCGCGCACTTCCGCCAATTGACGTTCCGTCAACAATCCGCGCCGAACAAGAATATCTGCAGCATCCATGAATTTACACGCGAAAGGAAAAGGAGGGCGGAATGCGGAGGGAACCGTCACGCAGCCAAGGCTGAAGGCCACAAACCTACATTATACCCAGCCGGCCTCGGGTCCTGTTTCAACACCATCGAAAGCCAAAGAATGGCATTTTCGGCAACGAATGCTAAACAGGCAAACCAAGCGCCAACCCCAATGCGAAAATAGCCAACTCATGTGACCATTTTCGCATCTTGGGCGGCGCGGTGAAAGTCCTATCTTACCTCGTTGTTGCATTGGGCTATTTCGGATACGAATTCAGCCGAACGATTGCCCAATTTTGGCGAAGTTAAGCATCCGGCTGGCCGGTGCCTTTTCCGCCATTGCCATTACCCCCACCATTGCCATTTCCGCCGTTGCCGCGGTTACGGCCGCCACGGCCACCGAAGGCGCCGCGCATGATGGTAGCGGGATCAATGTCAATTTTTGCTCCTTCCATCTTGGTGAACTGATCTTTTTGATCGGCGGTTAAAATCGCCATGGCTTTGTCGGTTTGTTCAGTTCGCAACTTGGCTACGGCATCTGGGTCTGGCCGCCCACCACCTTGGCGCAAATCCCGATTTTTTTGGCGGTAATCGTCGGCCAACTGTTGGAGCTGGGTTTTCTGATCATCGGTCAACTGCAGCTTCTCGGCCACTTTGGGATCCGAAAGGGCTTGGGCGCCTTGCAATTGAAGCAGAATTTCCTGCAGCCGTTCCTGCTGATTCGGCAGCAAAATGGCGTCGATTTTCTTTTGCTGATCGTCTCGGCGCTGTTGCATTTCTTCCGCTGTCGGGGGCCCGCCGCCGCCCGCGAATGCTTGCCGTGCATCATCGGCCAACTTAGTCACTTGCGTTTTCTGATCGTCCGATAATTCCAATTCTTTCTGAACCGGTTCGGCCTGCAACAGCATCAGGGGGCTAAAACCACCGCCACGTCCACCGAATCCGCCTCTACGACCACCACCTCCTCCGCCTGCTTGTGCTAGCGCGTCCGCAGCAATCGCTAACGCCGCCACTGCCACACAAACCTTCAGACAACTTAAACAAATTCTCATGACGAAACTCCTCCACTGGGTATTTTTGAGAAACCTCCCACGACCTTTCAAATTGGCTGGATTGCAGACTTTAGGTCCTTGTTGCACAGCGCGAAAAATCAAGCTCCTTCGCCGCACGTAACTCCAGCCGCCCACCCACACTAGCGAGCAATCACTTAAACCCCGTCGAGCCCGGCTAGGTTCTGGCTTTCAGCATACGAATTTCACCCGATTTGGTGCAATCTCGCGGAACAAAAAATGCCGTTAGGTGGTTTTATACTTTGGGGTTACAATCGAACTACGATGCTCAGCTTTAACCGCATTTTCATCGTGCTGGTAGTTACCGCCTCGGCCGGGACGGCAAAATACGTCCTAGCCCAGGATTCCGGCGACTCTTCCGGTGGAGCGGCTCGGGGTGGTCGTTTCGCACAACGGGACGACGGAGGCGGCGATGGACAAGGGCAAGGTGGCTTTGGACGTCGAGGGGGTCGTGGCGGAGGCGGGTTCGGTGGGGGCGGCTTCGGCGGTCCAGGGGGTGGAGGATTTGGTGGCGGAGGCTTTGGCGGGGGTGGATTCGGCGATGGTATGGGCGGTATGGGCGGCGGTGGTTTTGGCCGCAGAGGCGGTGGTGGCTTTGGCGGTGGCGGTTTCGGTGGCCCTGGGGGTGGCTTTGGCGGTGGCGGATTTGGTGGTCCTGGGGGTGGCTTTGGTGGAGGCGGATTTGGGGGTGGCGGCTTTGGCGGCGGTGGATTCGGCGGTCCTGGCGGCGGGTTCGGTGGTGGCGGCTTTGGAGGAGGTGGATTCGGCGGCGGTGGCGCAAATGTCGGCGACATGCTGCGGCGCTTGGACACCAACGGAAACGGCATGCTCGAACCGAGCGAACTCAACGATCGCGCCCGATTCATGCTGCAACGCGCCGGTCTGAACACGGATGGACCCATTTCCATCGAGAAGGCCACGGCCGCCTTTGATCAAATGCGCAACCAAGGTGGAGGCGGTGGACGCTTCAACCGGGGCGGCGAAGGAAGTCCGGGAAATGTCGCAAATTCGGGCGATGCCTCGCGCGAGAACAAAGAGGAAGATAATACGCCGCCGCTGGTTCCCCCCTTTGGCGAATCGGTGGATGCTCCTTCCGTGCCCGGCTTCGGTGAAGATTTGGTCTTGGCGACCGCATCTTTCACCGGCGACAGTCAAGTCGCCACTGCTTCCTCAGGCGGCGCATCCAGCAGTTCCACAAGTGCCCCTGCTGGCGGCAGTTCGTCGAGCGCTTCTAGTTCCAGCGGAGCAACGGACGACGCAAAAATTCGCGGCTACGCCGCCAGCATGATGAAGCAATACGACAAAAATGGCGATGGCGTGTTGGAAAAAGAAGAATGGTCGCAAATGAGCAATGGCGAGCGGTATGACCGCAATCACGACGGCAAAGTCACTCTGGACGAAATTGTTGAAACCTTGAAGAATTGGAACCATGATGATAGCGCTTCTATGGCTTCACGATCCGATAGTTCCGGTTCGTCCGGGGCAGGCGCCAGTCGGACTTCATCTTCCGGCTCTACGGCGACCGCCGATGCGGCAGGGGGCAATCCGGGCGGCAGTCGCGGATTGGGTGGCCGGCGAGATAACGGCCCCGGGCCTTCCAGCGGTTCCACAGCCACGGGAAAACACTATCTTACGCCCAAGGAACGGCTGCCGGAGGGCTTGCCCGATTGGTTTGCCCAGGACGATGCCGATGGCGACGGGCAAGTGAGCATGCACGAATTTGCTTCGACCTGGACCGAAAGCAAGCTCGCCGAGTTTGCCAAATATGACCTCAACGGCGACGGTTTTATCACGCCGGACGAAGTCCTCAAAGTTTCACCGCCCAAGAAGTAAGTTGATGGGACGTGCGGTTGCGCGGTGGCTGCAAGGTAGCGATGATTCTTCCGCTGGCTGCAGCGATGGCCGTGGTTTTGAGATGGCGGTTGTTTTCAGGTATGTCGATGAGGCAGCGTGGATAGAATCATCGACCACAGGCAGCCGATGCTTTGCTCCATGGAAAAATTTGCGGCGATGCGCTGCCGGGCGGCCTGTCCCATTCGGCCGGCAAGTTCTTGATTTTCCGCTAATTGGATCATTCGCTGGGCCATTCCGGCGACATCAAGTTCGTCGACCAGAAAGCCTGTGCGACCATCTTCGACGACGTCGGGAATTCCCCCATGACGTGTCGCCACGACGGGCAATCCGGCGGCCCCTGCTTCGATGATCGAGACAGGCGTCCCTTCGCAATCGCCGTCGGGAGCTTCGACAGAATGCTGCACGAAAGCGCGTGCCTGTTGCATTTCGCGACTTACGACCTCTTGGGATCGAGCTCCGAGGAAATCGACACAGCCAGCCAGTTCCAACTCGCCGGCTAACATTTTGCAAGATTCCAGCAGCGGTCCCTCGCCGATCATCCGCAATCGAGCGGCCGGAATTTTTCGCCGGACTTCGGCAAAGGCTAACAGGGTGGAATGGGGACTTTTTTTCTCGACAAATCGACCCACGGCGACAAAACGTGGATCGCTTTGGGCGGGCGACGCACCGGCAAACATTCTGCAATCGACGCCGTACACGATCAGATGTGTTTTTGCCGGATCGGCTCCCATGCCGACCAACCGCTCGCGCATGGGTCGAGAGACGGCGATCACCGCCGCTGCTTGCCTGAATAATCGCCGGTACTTGGCGGCATACTTGCGCAAAATTTTCTTGATCGAGGTGTCATAGCCGTGAAAATGCACTATCAACGGTATGCCGGCGATGCGACAGGCGTCTAACGCCGCGACTCCTGCCGGACCATATTCGGCCAGAACGGCTTGCGAACGATGGCGACGGATCCCTTGGAGAATGCCAGGGGTCAGTTTCCATGTTCGTGGTCGCAGCATCACCGTGCGGCAGGTTTTGCGCCAAATTTGGCTAACCCTGGCTTGCGATTGGAGCGGTTGATTTTCCACCTGCGGCACGCCGCCCGTGTAATGGATCACTTGCACGTCGGCCGGCAGTCGCTCGGCGTGGGCCCGCAAAAAAGTTTCGGAACTTTCATTCAACAATGGTTGAACGATGGAAATGCGTGTTGTTTTCAGATTCGAGGACACGGCTCGATTTCAACTCTTTGGCCGGAATAACTGACAGGCGAGCACGACGTCATTTCAAACTTTTGGCAGCCGAGGTGTATTGGGCTGCGTGTCGAGGTTGCCATTGAGATCGCGCGGCCATTATCTGAGATTTGCTCTGTTTTGGCCAAGGCAATTTGAAATTTAGAGTGCGTCTTGCATACCTGTAGCGTATCGGCCGGCTGCGAGATCCATCTAAATGAGCCACGTTCTGGCATCGACCGACAGAGAAGTTGCGGATGACCGTTGTGGTATTTTCGCGTGAGCCAAAGGCTTGTGAACACACCGCGAATGGAAGATGGTTCAGCCGATGATTCGTTGAGGGAATAATTTGAGAGAAAAATCGACAGATTGCTGACTTGTTGATTTCAGCGAATTAGCTAATTTCCGCCGCCCCGCGGACCGCCGCCTCCGCCACCCCCTCGGCCGAATCCACCGCCTCCGGGACCCCCTCCACCACCGCCGCGGCCAAAACCCCCACCGCCGCCTCCACGGCCAAATCCTCCTCCGCCGAAGCCACCGGCACCAAAGCCGCCTGGTCCGCCAAATCCACCAAAGCCACCAGCGCCGCCGGGACCACCGAAGCCTCCAAAGCCTCCGAATCCGCCCAGCTGGCGAAGCGCTCCAAAACCATTCTGACCTTGCCCGAATCCGCCAGGTTGATTGCCTGTGCTCGCGGTTCGAGATGTTGAAGAGCCGCCGTTGGGAGTCGTGGTGGTGGTGCTGCTGTGGGCCTGATCGCCGAGAACGGAAAGCAGCATGGTTTTCATTGATTCCGGACTCGTGGCTTTCAGCGTCACCAAGCGCGTGGTTTCGCGTTCTTCGGTGGAAGGTTGATCGAGTTGGGTGACTAATTCCTTCACTTCGTTAAAGAGGGGATCGGCCGCGTCCACCACCAGGGCATTGTTTCGCTCGTCGACGCCGATGCTCATCTTGGGTAATTCTTCTTGTTGGTCCCCTTGATTGCCGCGGCCACCACGGCCACCGCGCATGGCCATGATGAAATCTTGCGGATTCATTTGTCGCTGTTGCCCTGCCGCCCCATTCAATCGGTCGGCGTACAATTGTTTGATGACGTCGGCTACGGAATCTGCCGTGGTGTTATATACGGGAATCATTCGCGGCCGGGTGACAAGCGAAACATCTTCGGGGCTGTCGTTCTGATCCAGAACTCGCAGAAGTTGATCAATCGTGTCGATATCGGCCGGGCTGGCTTGGACGATCAGCGCGTTCAATCGAGTATCGGGCACAATGTCCACCGGTCCGCCAGTGCCGCGCGCGCCCGAAACCATGCCCGCAGGCGCCGTGTTGTTATTGTCGCCATCGCCGCCCAACAAGCTTCCGACCAAGCCGCCGCCAAAACCGCCGATGGCTCGTTGGGCAAAATCGCCGACCAAATTTCCTCCGCCGCTTCCGCCGGAAATCGTGCCGCCGCCGAAAATTTGTCCCAATAGTTCCGCAGCCACGGAAGCATGCGTGTGCTTCAAATAGAAAACGGTGTATTCGCGTTGGCCTTGAAATTGCTTGCTGACGAGCGCGGAAAGAAGTTTTTCAAAATCGTTCAGGGCGTCTTTATCTTCCGAGGCAATCATCACGCCGCTGGCGCCGACGACCACCACGATGGGCGCTCCGGGAACGCTGGCTTTGTCGCTGTCTTTTAGTTTCAAAGTGGAGCCTTGCTCGCCGCCGGCTTGATCCTTTTCTGTTGTCGTCTTTGGGGTTGCCTCTTTGGTCAACGCTTTTGATGTTGCGGCAGGCGTTGAGCCGGCGGGAGTCGAGTCGGTAGCCGCCACATTGGTCGTCGAGGCATTTGTTGTTGGCGCCGTTGCAGGCGATTCATTCGCGGTCGGCTGAGTTGCAATCGACGGGGTGGCCGCGCTTGAATTTGTTTTCTTCGAAGCGGTAATTGCCGGGCCTGCTTGCGCATCGTCCTGTGACGTTGCCGTCGCAGGATAATCGACGAATTGGAAACGAACGATTTTGGCATGTGTGGTGCGGTCCAGTGGCACGACATTCAATTTTTGCCCGTCCGATTTATCGTCCGCTTTACTTGGCTTCGGCTGATTCTGGCCGGCTTTGTTCTGGTCCGCATTCTGTTCCGCGTTTTTATTGGCGACGTCCGACGGAGCGATGAAGCTGGGATACAGCGGCGCAGATTTGGCACTGGGAGTAGCCGCGACGCCGCGCGGAGCATTCGGAACATACTGCGAAGATGAGGGGGTTTCCTCCGGAGCGGCAGGCGCTTGCGACGGGCGGCGCTCGTCGATGATGCCGCCAGGTGAAAGGCCCGATCCGCTACTGCTGCCGGGTCGGATTTCCGGATAGCCGCCGCTGGGCGTGATGACGTGAATGGAGTTTTGATGGGTAGCGGGCCACAATTGCTGGAGTTGTTCCAGCGCCGCCCTGCCCTGTCGACCCGTCAGTTGTATCATGCGGATATTGCCGCGATCCGTGGCGCCGGTAATATCAGTTTCGGGGCCTTCCATCTTGGCGACCATGGCTTTGATTTGGGCGACTTGCGCATCGGAGCCGCGCACCAGCAAGCGTCGCAACGTGGTTTCGGCTTCCACTTTTGGCGCATTGCTGGCGGCTTTCTCATCGCCGCCGGAAAACAACTTGTTGATGGCGACCACAGCTTTTTCCGGATCAAGCTCGCGCAATTGAATGACATCGATTTTCTCTCCCTCGTTTTGCATTTGATTCAGCGTGGCCCGAATGGTGGCATGCTCGCTGGGCCGCGCTAACACCAACAGCGTGCCGGTTTCGGGGACCTGGCTGAGCCGCACGTCGGGATGACCGGCCAACAGCGTTTGCATGACCGCCATGGCCAGCTTGGGATCGACGGAAGTGATCGGATACACTTCGAATTCCAACTGCTCGTCGGCGTAGGCTTCGCCCCCTTTGCCGGCGACATCCAACATTTTGACGATCTCCGCAAAGCGGTCGATCATTTCCGGTCGGCCGCTGGCGAGAATGCGCTTGCCGCCGGGTTCCAGCATCAACCGCAAGGTGCCGGCGGAATTGCTGCTTTGGTCGCTGGGAACGTTCAGCAGTTGTTTGGCGATGGTCAGCACATCATTGGGCGCCGCGTAGTGCATTTCGAAATGCCGCAAATCGTCGCGATTGGCAAAGTCCGGGTTTTCGCTGCGATCCAAAATTTGTTTGATGGTGCGGAGCTTGCCGCCCGTGTCGGTGACTAAAAGTTCGCGCGCCTGCGGCAGCGGCACCACGGTGCCTTGCAAAGCGCCTTGCATGCTCAACAGCGGTTTAATGATTTGCGTAGCCTCGTCGATGCTCATATTGTTGATGGGAAATGCCGCGCAAACCAACTCATACTTGCCGCGGTCCGCAAGTTCGTCGAGCGAAATCATGGGAATCAAATTCGGCGGAATGCCGTCTTTCAGGCTCACCACCATCAGCATCCGGTCGCGGCGAATCAGCGTATAATCTCGTGTGAGCAACACGCTGTTGAGCACGTCGATAGCATCGCCAATGCTGTACGCCCGATCGTCCTGATAATTGAATGTGCCCGGCGGCGGCTGATCCATCACTAGCGACAGATCGGCTTTTTCGGCGAACAATTCCAGGACGTCTTTCCAGGGCGCATAGCGGAAGTTGAACAGGATTTTGCCGTTGTCGGTCCGTTTCAGACCGGCTGGAGCAGCCGCGGTTTTCCCGGAGCTTTTGCCAGCGCTACTGGACGCAGAATTGCCGGAATTTGGTGCGGCACTGGCGGGATTTGACGCCGCAGTATTGGGTGCAGGGGCATTCGACGCAGCCGAATTGGCCGCGCTGGAATTCGACGGTGCGGCCGCAGCATCGGCGGCGGTTTTGGAAGCGTTATCGGTCGGCTTTGCCGAGCCGTCACTTGTTTTCGCCGCGCCATCGGTGGATTGCGCCACGCTGTCGGCCGGCTTGGCATCAGCATCGGTGCTTGGTCCGCCGGCCAATAATTCCCACTTCGTGTGTTGCTCCGGGGTGATCACATCGCCCAGTGCCCGTTCGTAATACGCCAATAAATTTTTCTGTTGTTGTGGCGTGGCCCTGGCCAACTGTTTTTCGCGCTCCTTCATGATCTCGGCGATTTTTGTCTGCTGGTCCGCCGTAAGCTGGAGTTGTTTGGCAATGCTTGGGTCGGCCAGCGAAGCCAATCCGTCGCGCCCCAAGCGAACCTGCTGTAAGCGATTCCACTGTTCGTCGCTCAATAATTTCAGCCCCATCTGCTCCGATTCGCTGCGGAACGCGGCGAGTTTCGTTTCCCGTTCATCAGGCGACAGGTCCTTAATCTGTTGCGACAATTCCAGCGCATCGTCCTCGCGCTGCTTGATCAGCCGATCCAATGCAGCCCGGGCGTCGTCCGAAAGCCCCAATTGCTTGGCGACCGAGTCTTCAGTGGCCAAGGACAAGACACCCACAAATGTGGAGTCGGCCGCCTGCAGTACGGGCGCTAAAAGCATAGCGCACAACCCCACCATCGTGCAAAACACAATATGCCGTTGCATCACGCCACCGTGTTGTTAGCGGTTTATGGCAAACGCTCAGGGTGAGCCCGCCGTGATTCGCGGAGATTAAGGATCCCTATCCCCAGTATATTGACAATCGGTTAATTCCCACTGACCCAGCATGCTTACACTATCTGGGGCAACCCATTTAACCCCGCCACTAAGCAAGAGTTACGACGGAAACAACAATTCCCGGCCGCAGCCGATTAATTCATAAAATTCTGGCTAGGAGGTACTTAGAAAGCAATGCCAATGCAGCAGCCCGAATTGAGCTTATGTTTTCATACTAATTTATCCAATTTTGTTGACTGCGCCGGAGCTGCTGGTTATATTTTGTCCAGTTTGGGGTTTTTTGGGGAACCGCATCATTCGGCCTTGAGGCAGGCTATCTGCGGTGTACCGGTCAAGGAAGAGCGTTGAATTCTGCGCGAGGAGCGTGCAGAGAGTGGCGATTCCAGAGAGCAGAGAAGAGCAAACGTACTTGCCATTTGGCTTAAACGTCTGCGCTTTGCGTCTTTGGAGATTTGCCAATGAACTCGGCTTCATCGCCTCGCGTCTTTTTTCTCTCCCCCTATATCAAAGCCAGCCGCTGTGCCAAAGCTTGGCCGAGTGGTTTGTTTTACTTTGTCGTAGTGGCTGCTGTGTTTGTGCTTTCAACTACGGTCGGCGCTACAACGGTGAATTGGGTTCCCACCGGAACCGGTAGTTGGAATAATGGCGCCAACTGGAGCAGCAATCCAAGTTTACCTGGCTCAAGCGACGAGGCTACATTCACAAATACGTTGGCCGGCACTGGCAACGCAATAACCCTAGATGCAACGAGTCAAACGGTCGGCGGTGTGAATGTCGCAGCTGGAACTGGTGGCAAGGGAATTGATATTCAGGCTGGGTCGCCGGCAGGTACTTTGATTTTAACCTCTACCGACTCGTCTGGAAGCACGGTGGCTTTGACCGCCACTAGCGGGCTGCTTGTCATTGACGCGCCCATTCAATTGGGCAACGGTTCTAGCGGATCGTTTACCGCCACATTCAACAATACGACCAACACTTCTAGTAGCTTCCTCGTCAATAACACTCTGACCGCCGCTTCCGGGCAAACATGGGGAGTTAATATTACCGGTGGTGGCTCGTCGAACGAACTTGTTACGTTTGAAACCGTTGCGAAGGCCTACAATGGTGATACGACTATCCAAAGCGGCGGCCAACTGCGCGTTTTGAATACAGATAATTTACTTCCGCATGGTGCAGGCGCAGGAAATGTCATCATAAATAGCGGCGGAACACTTAACTTGAACGTCGCGAGTCTTCAGATCAACGGATTGTCGGGCGGTGGCGCCATTACGAAGACCACAAGCAACTCGAAAACGTTAACCGTTGGAGACAACAATGCCAATGGAAACTATACAGGCACAATCAGCATGTCAGGTGGCTCGGGTAACGCCGTTACCAAAATCGGCAGTGGTACACAAGTGTTTGGTGGCACGATTACCACGAATAACTTTAACGTCAATGTCGGTACGGCGCAACTGAACAGCACTTTGACCGCGACCGCGGTCACGGTCGCTGCCAACGCGATACTCGGCGGCACTGGTACCGCAACGTTAACGGGCGCTTTCAACGTCAATGGTACGATCGCACCGGGCGACAGCCCGGGCGTTTTGAACGTGAGTTCATTAACAGCACCGTTTTCATCGACCGGCGGTTTGTCGATTGAAATTGCTGGAAACACACCAGGCAATACCTCGTCTAACTACGACCAACTGAACTTCACCAACGCTTCCGGCAGCGTTGCACTCAACAGTTCGTCGGTTCTTGGCCTTTCAGTAATCAACGGCTTCGTGCCCAGTCCTTCGGATGTATACTACATTATGAGCCGGGCTGACTCCGGCGCGTTCTCGACCTTGTTCAACGGCACAAGCGAAGGGGGCACGGTCAATATTGGCGGTGGTTACACCGGCCAAATCACGTATCTGGCCAACTGGACCGGTACGCAGGGTGGCAGCAGCCTGACGGGCGGCAACGACGTGGCGATTTACAACGTGCAACCCGTTCCGGAGCCCGCCTCGGTGGTGTTACTGGCGATCAGCGGATTGACCCTGTTGGGTGGCTACCGCCGCCGCGCAGTTCGGGGCTGATGCCAGCATAAAAAGGGGAAAATCTCCGAGGAATTGCACTGCTGGGGGCAACTTGGTTTTGTGGACCTCCCGGCGCGCCGGGATCCTTAGCTGCTCGGCGTTTTTCTCAGGGAAAACGCCTGAGTAAAGGCGTTTGCTACATCCTGTGCAGTTCAAATTAGCCGACCACGTTTTCTTGTGCTTGGCACGGATGGGTTCTGCTCAGGCTCGGTTTCGAAGGAAGTCGCAGGCGCTCATCGCAAAGCTGCGGTAACGGCCGCCAGGGAAGCAGTACCGCAGAGCCGTACCTCAGAGCTCGAAGTAGTGCCTCTTAGTGGATTCTTTTTCGTTCTTTTACCAAAAATCGGATATTTGATTGACTGGTCTGTAATTTCTAATTATATTGAGCGCGCTGATCTTCACGTTTGGGGGGTATTTTAATCTGTTTCGGGGAACAGGTTTTGGTCTTTTAGCGCCATCTGTAATTAACGTGCGCTCGGGGGAAAGAGCACACAGAGCGGATAAACTAAGGTTGTAGTTTGTCAGTTGTTTAGAAATCCGTTGGTTGAATGACATGACATTCGAGAACGCCTGAAATCGCATTCGTGATACGAATGCGGCAGGCATGGTGTTATAGAGCGTGAGAAATATTTCCTACTAACTGTACTGACGATTGCCAAAAACTGGAGCCGACTATGAATACGCAGGTTGCGAAAAAGTCTATTGTCCTGATGGTCGTCATTGGACTTGCTGCTTCAGGATTGTTTTTGGTTTCCACAGCGCAGGCAGCCAATCGCACTTGGACTGGCACTGGTGGAACCACTATGAGCACGGCGGGCAGTTGGAATCCTGCTACAAACCCGGCGAATAACGATTTCTTTTTCTTCGGCAGCCAGAACGATACCGGCGCGTTACTCACCAATGATTTGGCCACCACCGTTAACTTCGGGGGCATTACGTTCAATGCTGGCGCAGTTGCTTACACCATCAATGCCGGTACGGCAACAAATGTTTACGTTTTGGAAGCAACGCCCACCGGCACAGGCATTTCGAACCTGAGCACCAACCTGCAGACCATTAACTTCAACATGTCGACGACGACGGCGCAGACGATCAACATGACCGCCGGGGGCGGCAACATCACCTTTGGCACCGGCGCCGTTGTCAGCGGCGCCGGCGGTCTCACGTTGACCGGCACCGGCACGCTCACCTTGGACGCCGCGGACACTTACACGGGCGCTACCACGATTGGCGCCACCAATATACTGAAACTCGCCAACACCAACGCTGTTGCAGCCACAACGGTTACTATTAATCCAACTAACGGGGGGCTGGTATTCGATTCTACCGCGGCGGCGAGCACGTCGTTTACGGTCGGCGGAATAGGTGGGGCCGGGAATATCTCCTTAGCGGATGTCAACAACAACACCATTGCAATTACCATGACCACCAACACCGGCACCTACACCGGGGACATCAGTGGCATTGGCTCTTTAATCAAGAATACCAGCGGCGCGCTAGCCCTGAACGCAAATCAGGATTACACCGGCTCCACGACGGTGAACGCCGGTTCTTTGTCGGTAACGGGAAATTTGGCCTCAAGTTCGATTACCGTTAACGCCGGCACGATGACGGTTAGCGGCAATGCGGCGGCATCTACGGTACTCGTGAACGGTGGTTCGCTGTCGATTGGTGGAAACTCCAGCGCCACAACAATGACCATCAATGCCGGCACGCTCACTGTGACCGGAACCAGTTCCTCGGCCACTACGCTTAACGTTGCCGGCGGCACCATGACGCTTACCGGGGCCACTAGCGCTACGCAATTGAACCTCGGCAACGGCACGTTCGTTGCCGGAACGGGCGATAGCTTTACCGGCGGGACAATTCTCACGGCGTTGACCGGCGGCAATATTGGCACAGCGGCCACTGTCGCCGGCAGCGGCGTTTTGGCCTTGAACACCATTACTCGGAATACGGGAGCAGGCGTCAATTTCACCCTGCCGACATCCGGCAGCATTACCGCCATTAATGCCAATACCGGCAGTTCGATTCTGGGCGGCTGGGCCACCGTCGGCGGAACCGATTGGGCTGTCAGCGCCGGTAACGGCTCGATTGCGGGAGCAATCACTGTCCTTGGCAGCTACACCAACGATACGTGGTCCGCGGGGAATAACACGACGGTCACAACAAGTTCCAGTCCGACTTCCAGCTCGACCACCAACAGCCTGCGCTTTGGGTCCGCTGCGGCCAATACGGTTACCTTAAGCGGAACAAACACCATCACCTCCGGCGGCATTTTAGTTAGCAGCGCGGTAGGCAGTAATTCCTCGGTCATTACCGGAGGCAACCTGCAGGCCTCGTCCGGCGGAGAATTGATTTTGAATCAACAAAACACTGCCGGCAACTTGACGATTGGTTCGGCGATTGTTGACAACGGAACCAGCAGTCTGACCAAACTTGGCGGCGGACTTGCGACCCTAATTGGCTCTAATACGTATGCCGGGGTTACCGATGTCTCGGGAGGCAGCTTGCAAATCGGCAACGGAGGGACAAGCGGATCTTTAGGGAGCGGCAATGTGGCAATCGGTCCCAGTGCCAACTTGATTTACAACCGCAGTGACAGCCAGACTTATCCAAATACTTTCAGCGGAACCGGCACAATCACTGTTGCGAGCACCGGCGGAACCGGCTCATTGTTATTGAGAAACGCTAGCGGGTTCAGCGGAACCGTAGCAGCCAACGGGGGTTCGTTGATCCTTGATTTCCCGAGCAGTTCTCTAACTTCCAACATTGTTAATAGCAGCGGGAAGCTCGCCTTGGGCGGCGGTTCGCTGATCGTCAATGGTAATCAAGATTTTAGCGGAGGAAACTCGCAAACGTTTGCCAGCACAACCCTCAATGCAGGCGCTTCGGTTGTCTCCGTGGCCCCCACGACAGGTTCAATGGGAAATTTGCCCATCTTGGCGTTGGGCGCGCTAACTTATAACACTGGCTCCACCGTGGTGTTTAATGGGCCAGCAACCGTTAACGGTGGCGGCAACGTTGCTGCTACAGGAATTATTAAGACGACGACTGCAGGAGTTGCGGCGACAGGCGCCGGCAATGGCAATGGCGTCCTCACTTCCTTTAACAACACGGGCACTTCCTATGCGGCAGCCTACGCCACGGTCGGTTTGTATGACTGGGCCAGCACCAGCTTGACTGACGGAACGTTGGGAACCAGTCCGTATACCATTATCGGCGGCAGCCAGGTTCCTAATTTCTATAACCCACAAACCGGCAACGCCACTTTGGCGGGCAATGTTGATGCGTCCACGGCAGCTTTGGGAAGTCACAATACCGACAATCCCAACACAGTGCGTTTCAACCTCCCCGGTAATACTTCTGCCGTTACATGGACACTTACGGGGGTTGTCAGCACGGGAGGAGTTTTAGTTACGCCGAATATCGGAGCATTTAACGTAACCGTCTCGGGACCCAATGGCGACCTTCAGCCGGGCTTGCGCAGCTCCAGCGCCGGTTCGATGGTGCTCTGGCAAAATAATACTCTGGGTAATTTGGTATTCAATACGGCCTTGGGCGATGGTAAGACTGCAGGCAGCGCTTATGTTGTCGCCGGTTTGGGTACGGTCGTCATGCCGACTTCTGTTGCCAACTCCTATACGGGGCAAACGTATCTTAACGGCGGATACACAGAAATCTTTTCTAACGGAAGCTTGGGAACTGTTACCACCGGTGCCCAATTGAACTTGAACGGCGGCACTTTAGTGGGAAATGTTGCCAGCGGATCATACACATTGGATAACGCAGGCGCCAATAAACGGCCGGTTGTGCTTGGCCTCTCAGGAGGCGGAATTGCGGCCACCACGACCGCAACCAACAACTACATGACCGTGAGTGGTGTGGTTAGTGGGTCTGGCCCGCTCACCATCGGTGTGCCGTCTTCCAGCGCAAACGGAAGCGTCATCGGCCAACTTCCTGGAACTGGAACAGGCACTGCCAATGCACAGGTCCTAACTGGCGGTGGTGTGCAGCTTAGCGGAGCCAATACCTATACCGGCGGCACGAATGTTGTGTATGGTGCTTTGTATGCCGGCAATGCTTCAGGCTCGTCGGCTACCGGCACCGGTGCAGTCACCGTCGGGGGCAATGGTATATTAGGCGGCGGTAATGCCGGAGGCACGGCAGGATTTATCACCGGCGCCGTTTCTCTTCAAAGTGGCGGCCAACTTTCTCCAGGTATCCCGGCTGCCAATGGCTTTAGTGGCTTCGGGACTTTGACCGTAGGAGGCCTGACTTTTGCCACGGGTTCTATTCTGAATGAAGATCTTTCGGGCGGCGCCAACGATAAGACCATTTCCACCAATGGGCTGAATCTAAACAGTGGGACGAAACTGAATTTGTACGCGGGCGGTTCGTTGAGTCAGTATACGCTTAATGGAACATTTACATTGTTTGACATTAAGAGCGGCACAGTGCCCTCGCTTGGAACATTGAATTCCGATGTCGTCATCAATAATCCAGCAGGCGGAGCCATGTACACCTGGGGTGAGTCCTCTGACGGCGGCGGTGGCACTAACATTACTTTGCAAATCAGTGGATTGACGCCAATCTACAACTGGATTCACAGTTCCGGTGAGAACTGGCAAACTGGCACGAACTGGGATCAAGGGACTGCGCCCGGTAATCCAGGCGATTCGGTTTCATTTAACTCGACCAACTCCGCAGCCTCGGGAGCCACCAGCATCGCCCTGAATGGCGCTAGGACGGCAGGTTCGGTTACTTTCAATGACACAGCCGCGCAGTTTTCGATCGATCCGGGCAGTCCGGCCGGTACGCTAACGCTCAATAACAACACCCATGGAGCTTCCGTTGTTGTCACCAATGGCAATCATGCCATCACTGCGAACGTCACCTTGGCCGATAACGTTACCCTGACGGCTACCAATCCGACGGATACGCTCACCATTGGAAACAGTAGCGGCAGCACGGGCAGCATCAGCGGCGGCAGTTACAACGTGTCCGTTAGTAATGGAGCTGGCAATGTTATTTTCACCAGCGCAAACTCCTATGCGAATACTTCCATTGACTTGAACAATGCCTTGCAAATTGGCAACGGCACATCGACAACTGCCTCGCTGGGAACTGGAAGCGTCGCATTGAACGGCACGCTGACAGTAAATCGGCCCAACGCCTATAACGTTACGAATTCGATTACCGGAGGCGGAACGTTCATTCAATCCGGCGGTGGCATGACCACGCTAAGCGGCGCAAACAGCGGCGCTTGGTCCACCACAATTAATTCAGGAACCCTTCAGATTGGCAGCGGCAGTAATATTGGTACGGGTAATCTGACTATGACCAGCGGCATTTTGGATTTGAATGGGGCTAGTCCTTCCGTCAATTCGCTTAGCGGCAGTGGCACCATCGATAATGTTAGCTCGACTACTGCTTCAGTATTAACGGACAACCAGACTACAACTACCGCATTCTCTGGTAATATCCAAAACACCGCCGGACCCTCCGGTGGGACCGTTGCGCTGACCTTGGCTGGTACTGGAAATCTTACGCTCTCAGGAATCAATACCTATAGCGGTAACACTACCATCAATGGCGGCATTTTAACGCTGACCAGCAGCACCGCCGTCGCGGCCGGAACAACAATCCAAGTCCACACGAATCCAACCACGAATGGTGTGTTGCAATTGTCCGGCAACATCAATGTGGCTGCGAATGTCAATTTTGCCCCAAATGGCTCGAACATCAATGACTCGTTGGATGTTGTCGCAGGATCGAATCCAACAATCAGCGGTAATATTACAACGACCGGCATCACGTCCAGTGCGCAATTAAGATTAGTTGCCGGCGGTGTTGCAGGCGATACAACTACTTCGGTTACTTTTACCGGCATTGCAAATTTCGCGCCGCTCAGCTTCTTCGATTTGGAACGTGGTGATTTTGTTGTTGCTGGTACTGGTCAGTTTAACGTTACCACAAGCGAGACGCTGTGGGTTGGTCGAAGCGCTGGAAACTCGACAACGTTCACGGTTAAAAATAATTCGACGATGACTGTTCCAGCGATTATTCTTGCGGCAGGTGGCGCCACGACGACGTCATCTATTTTTACGGTACAGGACAATGCTGCTGTAACTCTTGCGTTGAGTGGGGCGCCTGGTGGTTTTGAGCTCAATGGGGAAGGGGGCACCTCGGTAACCACGCTTCAATTAAACGGCGGTACGTTGAATGTTGGCGACTTTACGCAAACTCCTGGGACTAGCTTGTCAACCGGCGGGACTGCGTTCAATTTGAATGGTGGAACTATTGTTGCAGGTGAGTCTACAACCAATTTTATTCCGGTCCTCAATACAGGTAGTACGAATGCTTCCTTCAATCAGCAGGGGCCCGTCGTTCAGGCTCTCGGCGCCAAGATTAATACCAATGGTTTTGCGATCACAATTGTCGCACCGCTGATTCACGATCCAACTTTGGGTGCCGGCTTGGACGATGGCTTAACCAAGAGCGGCCTGGGAACTCTTACGCTGGGCGATCCTGGCCCGGACCTCTCCTCCACATACAACGGCCCAACTACCGTCAACCAGGGTACCCTGGCCATGGGAATTGTGAATGCCATTTCCAACCAATCGGCAATCGTACTTAACGGTGGTACGCTGTCCTCGGGTGGACACAACCAATCGCTGAGCACCCTGCAAGTTCAGGGGACGAACTCGGCGTTGGACTTTGGTACTACCCAAGATGCGTCGGATCATCTCCAATTTGCGGACAGCCATCTAGTTGCTTGGAGCAGTATTCTACGGATTAAAGATTGGGTTGGACTCGCCGGTGGCGGTGGCCAGGACCAAGTGTTGTTTGGAAGCAGCAGCGGCTTGAGTGCCGGTCAACTGGCTGACGTCCACTTTAACGGCTACTTAACCGGAGCGAAATTCGTGGGGAGCAGCGGCGAAATTGTACCGCTTAACTCCTCGACCCACCTCATCTTGGGCGAAGTCAACCCTAGTTATCCGCATGTCGATGCCAACCAGATTCTGCCGTTCGAACAGGCTTTGGCGAACCTAGCAGGCTATGAATCGACGAACGGTTACGATTTTGCAGATGTGCAAGACATCATGGATATCAACGGTGACGGATTAGTCAACTACGCCGACCTGCAATCATTCATAGGCTATCTCAACGGTGGCCACGGCAACACTGCGGGTGTTCCAGAACCGAGTTCGTTGGTTCTGTTTGGCTTGGCACTGCCGGCGGTATGGGTAGCCTCACGTCGCCGCAGAAAACCTGCATAACGAACTTATGGTGTTCGTGATGAAAGAGTTCTTTTCCAACAGTTAACTTTGCAAGTGAAAAAGCCCAGGGGGATAACCCCCTGGGCTTTTTGTTTTGAAAACGACTTGCTTTGACGGCGTTTGCACAATGGCTCCAACGCAACCCGCCTAGCGTTTCAGCCGTGAAGATGATTCCAAGTTCGACGGTTGCTCGGCCTCCAAGTTGGGAGTAGCGGAGCTTTCGTCGGCGTTGGGCAGCGGGCGAGGTTCCTGGGCCAACTGTTTGCCATCGGCGGTGTAATCGCCGACCTCGACCACATGTCCTTCGGCATTCCAACGGGTCCACTTGCCGGTAAGCACTCCGGCTACGTAGGAGCCTTCCAACTGCTTCTGGCCGGTGGGGTGCCACCAAGTAAATTTGCCTTGTTGCTTGCCGGCCAAGTACTCCCCTTCCAATTGCTTTTGGCCGTTGGGATACCACCAGGTGAATTTACCCACGGGCTGGTCGGCTTCGTAGCGGCCTTCCATTTGTTTCTGGCCGTTTTTGTGCCACCAGGTCCACAAACCATGGCGCTGATTCGCACCTTCGGTGCCGACTACCTGGGTCGAAGCTACGCCATTCCAAAAATCGTAGTTCGATTTCGTGACTTCCTTGGCGTATAAAATCCAACCCTCGGCGCGTTTTTGCCCCGGCGAATAATAATCGTCCTGCTCCGCCAGGCGTCGACCGTCGACATATTTCTCACGCGAGGCCAATTTGTAATCTGGTCCCCATTCCAACACTTCGCCGTCGATTTCGCCTTGGCGATAATCTACCTCACGGTGCTTTTGGCCAGTGGGATAATACCACACGCTTTTGCCGGTGCGTTCGCCGTGGTCGAATTCCCATTCGCTGACCTTGCGGTTCTTGGAATCGAATATCTTCCAGGTGCCGTTAAGCACGCCGTCTTCAAAGGTGGCTTCTCCGACAAACGGCGGTTGAAAATCCTTGTACAGCGGGCCACCGAACATCGGCGCTTCCGATTGTCCGTACCAGCGGAGCCAGCGCCCCTGGCGTTTTCCGTAGCGATATTCACCGCTGCCGACTAAACGGCCTTTTTCGTCCCATTCGGTCCACAGACCGTGATTGTAGTAGTTGCCTTCAGAGTCTTGGGTGACGTGCCGCTCAACTTTGACCGTCGAATCGGGGTAGCGTTCCCGAATCACTTCGATGCCGTTTTCCGTATCACTTCCTGATGCTTTGTCGTCTGCGTTCAGGGGCGCGGCCTCGGTCGGACTGTTGCTGACGGCCGGTGGGGCAGCCTCCGTGGCCACCGCGTGCTGAACGCCTGAATCGCTGGCGCTGGGCGGGTTGATCGCGATCGAGGGCATTTCGTCCGCAATAGCGGTCGAGAGGACCGGCAGAGCCAAGCCCAGTGCCGCTCGCAAAATCCAATGGATAGGCTTCCGTGCCATGTTTTCTCACTCCTTCGAGATACCGCGCGTCTTAAATTAGGTGATGGTGAAGAGTGGCTGGCGGCTACCGGATCGGGGCGGAGTCGACCGGCAACACCTGCATGTCCGCTACACTCATCATTGGTTATCGGTTTGGAGGCAATGGAATTGTCGGATTTTCCGCGCCAATTCCTAAACTAGTATTTTGCTGCTAAGCGATTGCTGGATAGCAAGTTACGGCGGCCAGAAAACTCAACGGAATCCGCAAACCCAAGGCCTTTTGTGCAGCTTAACACGCGCCAGAAGAAACGGCCAACGCACGAGGATGTCGACGTTTTGAAATCGACGTAGAAAAATGCGGATTGCCGCCTGGCTTGAGCGACGCGGAAATGTACCACTGGCAATCAGCCGAGACGATCGCCAATCATCGCTATCCGACACATCCCGGCTCGCAATGGATTCACCAAGCAGCAGACAATGGGTGTTCCAGCCGATCGAATCGCGCCGCTAGCCACCCGCCGGGTAAGAATGCAGCGGCCACCAGCCAGCCTAAGGCTGCGCCCCATAGCGTATCGCTGGCAAAGTGATCTGTCCCTGCTATCCGCTGCAATGCAACGAGCAGAGCAAAAAAAGCAAACAGCCACTTGCCCCGGGGCAAAAGCCACGAAAGTCCCAGCGCCAATCCAACGGCTGTGGCGGTGTGCGCCGAGAGAAAGCTTTGTTGCCCACTGCCGGCGGAAACAAATGGAAACCAGTGCTGGAAAGTTTCCCACACGCTGGTTATCGAAGCAAAATCGGTTTTGTATGGTCGGCTTCGTGACAACAGTAATTTCATGCCGTCTGCGATAAGTCCTGCCAAAAACGCACAACAAATGACCCGTGGCAAGCGGCTGCGCAGATGAGGTCCCAAGACCCACACCGTAACCAAAATTGCGGCCACCCCCAGACCGTGGCCAAACACTTCGGCTAGACCGCAAGTCTTTTCCAAAAAGCCTGGAAGGGGTTGCGTGCTAATCCATCGTGCCAGTGGAAGATCGATTGCCAGCGCCGCAAATCCCAGCACGGTGAAAAATCCAGGTGCAGCAAGGCGCCGCATCGCAACTCGGTTGGTCGTTGTCCGGCTTGGTGCTGCACCAACCAATCGATGCCAAGGCGTTGGAGCCTTCTTGGCGGTGGGGTGATTGCTTTCCGTGGATACACTCATCACTCAAAACCATTTTTCACGAAGGTGGCAGTAGCTCACGCGAGAAAGGGCTTGCCCAATCAAACATCGCAGGCGAAGAATAACGCGTCTGCTGCTCTGAGCATATGTCAAAATGGCGTCTCTAATTATCCGGCAGCCTCATTTGAACTCCGCCCAACTTACTGGCGTAGTTGAACTTACAGAATCATGCTGCTACGATGCCGTTGTGGGCCGAGTGGGCAGCAAAGAAACAATCGATTAAGGGGAGTCCGCAAAATGTTGCTATCTCGTTTGCCGCGCTTGGCGCTGGTCATCGCAGCGCTGGCGGTGGCCTTATTCACTACCGACAGCAATTTGGCGGGGGCCGAAAATTCGCCAACGATGCCCGTAAAACCCGCACGCATTTTGTTTGTCACTCAAAGTTTTGAGTT